>CAJUSU010000007.1:1572-30528 GCA_910589185.1 uncultured Clostridia bacterium | reverse complement strand
TGGAACTATTCAGTGGATTTATGCCTGTGGACTTGGAGAGCCAACCGCCAAAGGCAACGTAGAAGCTTTTAAGCAAATTCTGGCGATGTGCAAGAAGATGTCCGTTAAAGTATCTGTCTTCAGTAATTTAGTTAATCTCGATGCTGAATTACTCGATTATATTGAAAATGGAACCTTGTATGTGCTGTTTAAGCTTGATAGCTTCTCCCATGAAGTAATGCAGTTTCTTTACGGCTCTGATAGAAGCCAAACTATTTTGAAAAACTATCAAAGGCTGAAGGAAGCTGTCCGAACCAGCAACGGCACAACAAATTTAGGAGCATCTATTGTTCCTACTGCCAAAAACTATGAGGAAATCTATACAATCGTTGACTGGTGCATGGAAAATAACGTATATCCTTTGTTGGGGCAACTCGAAAACGCCGGAAAATGTACTCATATTTTCAACGAATTAGAACTTAAAGAAAAAGAATTATTAGCTTTAAGGAACTACATTCAGACAAAATATGGTGTACATTATCAAATTCCTGTATGTCCTGCCACTATTTCTGGGGTACACATTACAAACACTAACCATGTCATTGTTGATGAAAGAACCGGGCTTTCTTGTGGTTGGTTCTGGCTCGATGAGCCTAAAATGATTCAAATTGGTAATATCACGAACATGACTTTGGAGGAAATAACTGCAAAAATTATTGCCTACCGCAAGTCAAAGTTCGCCGATGTTATCCGAATCGAAAGAGAACTTGAGCCAAATCCCTTTGGTGGTTGCGGCGGAGACGCAAAAGTTCTGTTAGGGCAGTATATCAGTATTTCTGATTATTAGACCGCCGACCTGCAAAGGCACTTCTGCTAAAAACAGAAGTGCCTTTGCTTTTATACAATTTATTGCCTTGCAGTCAATTGTATAATCAAATCCATATTATCATCATTTGCCGCCTTATTCTTGCGAATAGCGCCACACTTTTTGCAGCGATAAATAATCACATATCCCTTTTTACTGTCTAGTTCTACTCTAATTGGTTCTAATAATCCATGACAATCTTCTTCTCTATCTCCCGGGTTGACATCAACGTGTTTAGAACATAAGCAATAACTACAATGGTCACGACAAGTATAGCCTAATGGTTCTATCTGCTTACCACAATTTTCACAAATAAAAGCTTCATCAATTTCTGTAAATCTTCTTCCCATTTTTGCTCCTATCTGTCAAGTTGGGGACGTTAGTTTAACTGACATATGTCCCCAACTTGACACTAATATTCAAAAACACTGCCACCAATAAATTCTCTTAGTAAAGAATTTTCTGGTACATATTTGTCTTCAATATCTTCAAAATATTTTAAAAACTCATATAATCGTTTTGACTCTGCATATTCAGGATTTGTATTGTCAATTTCTTCTAATAATGGCATTAGGTATTTTTTTAATACACAAATTTCATAGATTAAAGAAGTGTTAAACATACTATCTGCTTCTTCTTGGAATGGGAAAATATGCTTTGTTTCCCCACGATTTACAGAGTCCCAAATTTGCAAGGTATGTAATGCACTATATCCTCTAAAATTATTATCTCTTACCATTCTTCTAATTAACCTGCTATCTGTTGTTGAAATTCTGTTATAGTAGTCAATATTTAATACTGTTAATGCACTAATATATACTTTATATTTCTTTTCTTTTGGAATAGATGCTGTTAATTTATCATTCAAGCAGTGAATTCCTTCTATAACAAGAACTTCATCATCTGCTAATTTCATGGTCTCTCCATTATATTTCTTAGTTCCTACTTTAAAGTCAAAAGTCGGACATAAAATTTCTCCACCATTTAATAGAGTATTTAAGTGATCATTAAATAGTTTTAAATCAATTGCTTCTAAGCATTCAAAATCATATTTTCCTTCTGTATCTAATGGTGTATCTTTTCTTTCTACAAAATAGTTATCTACTGAAATAGTAACTGGTTTTAGTCCATTTAGTCTTAATTGAATTCCTAATCTTTTCGCAAAGGTAGTTTTTCCTGAAGAGGATGGACCTGCTATTAATACTACTTTTACACCTTTTCGATTAACAATATTATCTGCAATGTCAGATATTTTCTTCTCATGTAATGCTTCGGCTAGTAAAACTAGTTCAGCAGAATTTCCTTGTATAATTTGCTTATTTAATTTGTATACTGTATTAATGTCTAATACTTTGTGGATATCTTTGTATTCTTCTAATGTAGTAAATAGTTTTTTACTAGTAGAACTTGGCTCTAGAGCATTTGGATTGTTTTTGCTTGGATAACGTAGTAAAAATCCTCCATAATATGGTACTATTTCAAAATAGCGAACATATCCAGTGCTAATTGGCATAACGCCATAAAAATAGTTATAGTATTCTTCGCAAAAGTATAAAGAAACTTCTTCTTTTAATTTGTTGTCTAATTGCAATTTTCCTCTAATTGTCTTTTCCTTGTTATAGAAATCCTCTGCCTCTTCCTTCGTCATTTCTATTTTGCGAATTGGTATATCTTTTTCGATAATCTCTTGCATTTTTTTACTAACTTTTTGTATTATTTCATCAGTAACTTCCATATTGTCAACTTCACAGTACATAGCATTCGTCAATTGATAATTTACCGTAAGGAGTGCTTCTGGATAACACTCACTAAAAGCTTTGCTCATCACATATAAAATACCTCTAATATAAATTCTTCTTCCATCTCTCGTTGTTACATCTACTAATTCTATTTTATCATGCTCTTTTGGAATATAATTTAGACTTTTTATTTCATAATTGCTGCTACAAGCAATTATATTCCCTTTTTCTTTGATTTCCTTTTCATATAATTCTGCAACTGTTTTGTTATTCATATTTGTCTCATCCTTTCTCACGTATCTTATTCTTTCTTTTTGTATATTATGATTATATACTGTAAGTATACCATAAAGAGAAGATAATTTTCAACCAATTATCTTCTCAAAATTCTTCCTATTCATTTAATCTTTTTCCTTTAACATATCTGTCTTAGCATTTCCCTCTTTGCTATAACGAATGCTAATTGCACCACCTATTGTGTCTAATTCTTTTATCTTTTTTAGTTCACTTTCTTTGTTTGTTGTCACTTGTACTTCAATCCAGTTTTTATCTTCCATAATAGAAGATGATATCGCAAAAGGCAATTCTTTCTTTGTCATTTTCTCACTAATTTTGTTTTGCAATTGTGTTAAATATTCATAAGAATATTTGGCAACTTCAAATTTCGTTTTACTTTCTGTGATATTTAACAATTTGCATATCTGTTTTCTGTTTTCCTTTGTATCTACTTTTAATAGCACCACATTATTTCCTTGATTATCTACATATGTTCCCCCATAGTATTCTGGATAAGTTTTGTCTGATAGATTTGCTTGTTCTTTTACATTGGCATCTTCCTCTTTTGCCACCATTTGCTCATAACTTTTGCTATTGCTAATCAAAGAAGTTAAAAATTCTACTAACTCATCTTGTGTAATTCCTCTTGTTTCAATATCATAGTTAACATCTTTATGGCTAAATATGACTAAATAACTATCTTCATATTGTGTAATTTTAAGTTCTACATCCCCTATTTTTGATACTTTCTTTACATCAGCAAAGTAGTAATCTCTCATTGGCTTTCTTTCTTTAAAACCTATTCCTAAGGTAATTGTTCTTGTTTCTGCTTTGTTTTTATAACGGAATTCGTAATTTTGTAGCACATCATATTTTTTAGAATTCTCCCCTTTGACATAAATACCAACTATGGAATAATTTTCCTCAAAATCTTTTGGAAGCTTTGCTTCTATGGCAAATCTTAAATCTACCATGCACTCTTGGGCATCTATTTTTCTCATTTGAGCATCTATTACACAGTCTACTAATGCTTTTTCATCTAATTTATTAATATTAATTTCTGTTTTCAAGGTTTCCTTTTCTTTACTTAAGTCTTCTTTCTCTATTTTTGCTTGTAATAGTGTTTCATCATTTTGACCAAATGGCACTTGAGTTGTTATAATTCCTACCCCTATTGCAAACACAGCGCAGCTTGCTAATATGCCATACATGATTTTTCTATTTTTTTCTTTGTTCATATGCATTTCCTCCTTCCAACTAGATATAGCTATATTCTCTCTTACATTCTTTTGTATGTTTTGTTTTAATTTATCCATTTCCATAACTATATCCTCCTTTCCTTAACTTTGACTTTAATTCTTTTCTCACTCTATGAAGAATTACTTTTACTTTACTTTCTGAAACTTCTAAGTTTTTAGCAATTTCTTTAATCTTTTTATTTTCATAGTAAAATGCCATAAAAATTTGATATTCTTCTGGCTTTAGTATCTTTAAAGTGTCTTTTATCATTTCATTTTGTTCTCTTTCTTCTGAAATTACTTCTAATGTATGGGGAGCAATTAATTGTTCTTCATAATCTGATAGAGAAAAATCCATTTTTGTTGTTCTATATTTGTTTTTTAAAATATTCTTTGCAATTCCTGCTAAGTATGGCTTTACCTTTGTTTCTTCTGTTAAATTGGCATAGTTCTTCCATAGTGCTAAAAATACATCAGAAATAATCTCCTCTACATCTTCTTCTAAAACCCCGGCAGATTTTATATTTTTGACAATCATATAGATATAGCCATAATACTCTTCTACCACTTTATCTATATCTAGCCTATTATTCTTGCTATACTCCTTCAGTGTTATTTCCTTTTTTTCCACTTTAGATTTAAATCTCCTTTTCAAGATATCTTTCATACATATAGTAACACATTTTAAAAAAAGGTTACAATTCTATATCTATTATGCACGAAAAACAGGCGAGTTATTTCACTCGCCTGTTTTCATTTCTACTTTCTATAGAACATCTTTAATTGCTTCTGCAATAATTTTATTAATATCTGCTATCATTACATTAAACTTCACTTCTAAATCAAAGTATTCTTTAATGTCTTTATTCTCAATTAAAGTAGCATACATCTCTTCTAGTTTTTTTGTTTTTTCTTCATTCTTTTCTTCTCCTGTATATGCCATTAATTGAACTTCATATCTTAATTTTTCAAATTCTTCTACTTTTTGCTTTTTCTCAGGATTATTATGTATTTCATCTTTCAATTTTTTATATGCTTTGTATTCCTCAGATTCTCTTATCTCTTGTGCCAAACGATTTGCTGTATCATATACTTGCATGATATTTCCTCCTTTTTTGTCCGACAAACTAACGTCCCCAATCGGACACTCTATGCATAAGCATGTTTTTTCTTAAAGCTAAGTAGATTTGTAATTTCTGTTTCACTATTCTTTGCCTTGCTTGCCTTTTTCGCATTTTCTTGCTCAATTTCTTGTTTCTGTTTTTCGGCAACAGTTTTGCAAATTGCTTTTTCGTAAATATAATGAGTATCTTGCGCAATTTTAGTCCAATTAAATTCTTCTTTTACTTTTTGTTTTGCTTTCTTAGCAACATTTGAAGCTAATTGTCCATCATAAAGTAATGTTAATACAGAATCTGCTATTGAATTTGGATTTCCTGCATAGCTCTTCATTCCATTGATACCGTGGTCTACAATTTCATTTAATCCACCAATGTCAGATACAACTGTAGGAACTCCTGCAAGCATTCCCTCTAATGCTACAATACCAAATGGTTCATAAGTACTTGGGAATACTGCTACATCTGCACATTTATATATTTTTTGTACTTGTTTTGAATTTAAATATCCTGTAAAGTATATTTTGTTAGAAAGTCCCATACGTTCCGCTTGTGCCTTTAATTCATCTAACATTCCGCCTTTACCTGCAATAACTAATTTAGTATCATGATATCCATTTAAGATTTTAGGCATAGCTGAAATTAAATGCTGAATTCCTTTTTCATATACTAATCTTCCTACATATAGAATCATTTTTTCATTATCCATAGCATATTGTCTTCTAAACTCATAATCTCTCTCAACACCATTAAAATTAGTTAAGTTAATTCCATTTGGAACTACATTAATTTTATCAAAAGGTAGTCCAAATAAGCCTTGAACATGTCCCTTCATAAAATTACTATTGACTATTACTTCTGTTGCTTCATAAGTCAACATCCATTCTGTATCATTAATATATCTTTGTGTTTCATCATGAACACCTGAATTTCTGCCAGCTTCTGTAGCATGAATTGTTGCTACTAGTGGAATATTAAAAGCCTGTTTTAACATCTTAGCTGAAGTCGCTGCTAACCAGTCATGTGCATGAATGACATCAAACTTACCATTTTCATTGATTAACTGAGTAGCCTTTGCTGCCATATTGAAGTTTAACTGTAAAACCCATTCAATAAAATTAGTAGGATGTATCATAAAGTTTTCTACACGATATACTTCCACTCCCTTATCATTTTCATACTCTGGTAAGTCTCCTTCTTTGTAAGTTACCACTGTTACTTCATGTCCATCTTTGATAAGTCTATGTGATAAATCGTGTACTACTCTAGCGATTCCTCCTACTATTCTTGGTGGATATTCCCATGTTAACATTAATATTTTCATTAGGTGTCCCCTTTCTTTTCTTTTGATTTATAAGAATGTAAAATTTTTGATAAAATTTTACATAAGCTATCTCTAAAAGCAAAAGTTATTTCATAACTTTTGTTTAAGAGCTACCTTAATTGTATTGTATACATTTTTTTGACAAAAGTAAACAGTTTTTTACAAAGTTTTTAGATTTTATTTTTAAGTATTAATATATATTATAATTTATATTATTCCTAATCATTATCTTATAAATTTCTTAACGAACTTTTTATTAAGTTTTATTTTAACACTTTGTTTTAAATTCACATATATTTTAAAAAATGAGGCATAATATTAATAAATATTAATGGATAAGGGGGCTTATTTATGACTTGTATGGAATTAGTAGGTTTAAATACTAAGTGGTATCGTTATCAAAATCATATGACACAGGAACAATATGCTAATAAAACTAAATTTAAAATGGCATATATTAGTGTAGTAGAAACAGGAAATGCAAATTTGACTTGTAAAAATATTGACATTATTGCAAAATCTTTTGGCATTGCTCCAACTTTACTATTTAACGAAGAAACTGCAAAACTTGCTAAAAAATTACCTACTAGATTAGATATGTACAAAAAAGCAAACTAAAAAAACATCAAAAAAAGCCATTCGATGATTCGAATGACTTTTTTTGATACTTCCTTTTATAATTTTATTGAATACCATATTTCTTTTTAAATTTATCTGCTCTACCACCAGTTGTTTCTCTTTTTAAGTTTCCAGTCCAAAATGGATGACATTTTGAGCAAATATCAACTTTCATATCACTTTTTGTTGAATTTGTTTTCATAACATTACCACATGCACATGTGATAGTTGCTTCTGTATAATTTGGATGTATTCCTTCTTTCATCTTGTCTTCTTCCCTCCTTAACACTCTTTAATAATCAATACTGCCATTTATTGTATCACAATCTTTTTATAATTTCAAGTATTTTCTATTTTTTATTTTGTTCTTGCATATATTGTACGGAAGCTTTTACCTCTTGCTCCATAGATGCTTTATGTACAAGTTTATTAATTACATTAAATAAACATGCAATAATTAAAACAAATAATAAAATTTTTTTCCAAGATTTTGCTAGCATAAGCTTCTCTTCCTTTCGTTCTTAACTATATTAATTATACTATATTTTCAAATTTTGTCAACTGTAAAAAATTTCAATTATTTTTATAGAAATTTTGGCAATAGTAAAACTAGAGGTGTAAATATTATGAAAGATAAAAAATGGATTTTTATTTCATTAATTGTTGTGGCTTTAATTGGAATTGGCATATACTTTTTCTTTAGTTCTACTCAAAATACAAATCCCACTCCTGGAACTAGAGTTAGTACAGATAATTCTAATCCACAAAACATAAATAGCCAAAATGAAAAGAATAATGATATTACAAAAAAAGAAAGTGTTGGCGTGACTGAAGGTTTAGAAAAAGAAATTGCGAAATTTTCTACTAAAATCATGGAAGAAGATAATCATCGTGATAACAATATGGAAATTAGTTTATCTAAATTAAATGATACTATTGTCAAAGATGGAGATACATTTTCATTTAACGAAACTGTGGGTAGTCCTACTCCTAATGAAGGTTATGAAAAAGCTGGAGTATTTGTAGAAGATAAGTATAAAAAAGATTATGGTGGTGGTAATTGTCAAGTTAGTACCACTTTATATAATGCAGTATTAAAAGTAGATAATTTAAAAGTAACTGAAAGACATGAACATACGCAAGAAGTTTACTATGTTCCGCTTGGTAAAGATGCTGCTGTGGCTTATGGAGAAATTGACTTTAAATTTAAAAATAATACTGGTCATGATATTAAAATTTATGGTGAAATGACGGAAAAAGAAGTTAAAATTAAGTTGACGCAATTGAATTAAGTAAACTTAATTGCGCAAATTTTAAATATTTTATTGTATAATTTTTGAGTTGTTAAAAAGAAAGAATTTCAATTGTAACTTGAAATTCTTTCTTCTTTATAAATCTATAATTTAAAACTATTCTTTTTATTCATGCTCTTATATCCAAAGGCTAATAAAACGCCTACTAGTACAACTAATGCCATAAATATCCACACTACTATAAAGTTGTCTTTTTCTCCTGTTTGTGGTAATGCTCCTGTTGCAACATTATCTACTTGATTAGAAGAAGTGCCATTATCTATTTCATTGTTGTCTTCTACATTGTTTTCATCATCATTTTCTTCGTCATCTTTGTCTTCTTTATCATTGTCTTTATCTTTATCTTCATCATCTTTATTATCTACGTTGCTTCCAGAGTTAGAACCATTGGAGTTGTTTCCGCTTCCTGAATTATTACCACCTTGGTTTCCAGAGTTGCTACCTCCCTGATTTCCTGAGTTATTTCCGCCTTGATTATCTCCTGTACTTCCGCCACTAGTATTCGCTGTATACGTTATTTTATCAGATGCTTTTGCATCTACTTTGGTGTCTTTATGTGCAATAGAAGAAGCTGCCAGCTTATCTGCAATTGGTGATACAGTTACTTTTGTGCTTTTATTTGTTTCGATTTTAATTGTTCCTACATCAATAGCTGCCCCTGTATTTTGCTCTGCCTCTGTTACCACATATAGATTTAAAATTCCTTTTTCTTTATCGTAGCTTTCCTTTTTTAGTTTCGCATTTCCTATATTTGCCCAATTAAATGTCACATTTTTAATATCTGTTGCCTTACTAGCCTCTATTTTTAATCCTATTTGGAAGGAGGCAATACTTGCCCCTTCCTTTGGATTTAAACTTACTTTTACATTCTGACCATCTTGCTTTAAGGTAACTGTGGTGTCATTTGCTGCTTTTACATTATTACTTAGAAGGATTATTATAAATGCCATCATGATAAAAGGAATTGCTATCAATTTTAAGAATATATCTTTTCTTGTCTTCATGATTTTTTCTTTCTCCTTTATTTTTTCTATCTACTTGTTAATCACGTTTAATCTCTAAATCTGGTAAACTTGTTGGAACTGTTATACGGTAAGTATCACTAACAAGTCTTTCTCCTTCATTTGTATGCGCATCATCTACACGATATAGTTCTGCTCTAATTGTTTTTGGAAGAGTAGCTGGTATATCTTCTGGTTTAATATAGTAAATCCAAATACCATCTGCTATTTCTCCTAGTTCTCCTTGTGCTGGTACATCTGCAAAAATAATTTGTACACCTTCAATTAGTTTATTATTCTCATCCCATAATTTAAGTGCGTTATAGGCTGGATTTCCTTTATAAGTTCCTGTAAATACTACTGAACCTGCTGGAATGAAGTCTTCTGCTTGATCTCCATATTTGTAATCTGCTTTTAACTTTCCAATTCCATTTTCTACTAGTTCTACATTATCACCTGTTTGACCTAATAAATCAATTTCTGCAATCGATACACTAGTTCCACTAGTAATCTTTAATTTAACATAAGCTGCATCGTAGGTATATAACCAAGAATCTCCTTCTTTATTGAAATATACAGTTTGTTTTTTATTGCTATCTAACTCAAAGGTTCCTGTTTTTACCGTTTCCCAAGTTACATTATCTTTACTAATTTGAATTTCATAACTGCTAATTGGTGTACCTGTTCCTGCTGTATATTTTAATGCAACTAAACTGGTTACTTCGCCTAAGCTAATCGTAATTTCACCTTTACCATTTGTAATGGTTCCTGTGTAATCATCTGTATCATCATTGTTTGCAATACTTGAAATTGCTGATTGTGTCATTGGCTTACAAGTAATGTTTTCTTCTGTATCTGGTTCAATTGTAGTATCTGCTGCTGAGGTTAATGTGGTCTCTATTGTCCATTTTTCTTTTGAGATACTTCCATCATGAGATATCTTTGTTGGTTTTAATACTACTTGCTCTGTTGCATTTAATAACTTATCATAAGCAACTACTTTATAAGTAAATACTCTATTATTGATGGTTTCAATCGTATCAATATATTCTGTTTTATCTGCTGTAACAAATGCTACCGCTCTTGATACTTCTTTGTCATTTTCCATATAGCTTCTAATAATTTCATATCCAAGCATGGCGCCTGCTGCTTGATTTGTATTTCCTAATGTGATTTTTACTTGGTTGCTATTTGCTTGTTTACTTAAACTTGCATTTACCTTTGTGCCTGCTGTCATTCCTGTTCCACCTGCTAATTCATAGCTTCTTGCTTCATCATTTACATAGTAAATTGGTCTAGTTTCTTTTTCAAATTGTGCTGCATATGCTCTAGTTGTGCTATCTGGTGTCATTCCCCATCTTTCAAAGAAGGTTAAAATATCTTTCTGCGTTGCTGCTACTGCTAATCTCATTAATTTGTTATCAGAATCACCACTTAAAGTTAATGCTACTCCTCCTGGCTTTGGTGCTACTGCAACATTTCTTGCATAAGTATCCATTCTTGCAAAAATTAAGTTATCAAATTGTTCTTGGTAAGTATCAAATGTTTTATAGTTATATCCACCTTTATCATAAGCTAAATGTAATTGCCAATATAGTCCTAGTTGTGTAAATACATTAGATGCTCTTCCTTTGGTTCCTGAAGTTACCTTTTTGTACACTTCTGGATATTGGAAACGAACACTACCATTCGTATCTTTTGCTTGTGCTAATACAGAGAAGTAATTGTTGGTAACTTCTGCAACTGCATAAGCACCTTCATTAATGATATGTCCAATTTCATGTGCAATTCCCCAACCGAAGTATCTTCCACTTTCATATTTTCCATCTGCTGTTGCTTGAACTGGAACTGATGTAGCTAAACCGCCTACTGAATTCCATTCAATACCAATATGAAGTCCTCCTGCATACATAAATGCACCTGCAAACATTCTATGGTAACGAATATTTAATCTACTGGTTGGATATTGATTTTTTGCTCCTGCATTTGATAATTTGCTTAGACCTTTATGTGAGTAGAATAGGTCTATCATATCATTCATTGCCTCTAAAGATTGATATAGCTGATTTGTTTTTGCATCAATATCACCACTTAATGCTTTTAGTATTTGCTCTGATGAAACAGAATACATCATTTGTGGTAAAACGATATCTGTTGCACCTAAAATACAGTTTTGTTTTTGATATTCTCTATTTAAGGTTTCATTTTTTGCTTTGTGTTCATTATGTTTTGCTTCTAGAGTTGGAACATAAGCTTCTAGCTCTTGTACATAAGCTTTAATAGCTGCCTTTTTGTCTTCTTCTGTTGTTAGCTTAGAAATATCTAACATTGGAACTTTACTTCCACCACTTACTCTTACACCATAAACATCATTTGCGTTATTTCCTGTATATTCAATATATAACGCTCCACCTTGTTCAAAATCAAAGGTTGCTATTTTTGGTATGGTAATTTCATTCTTACCTACTTTTAAGGTTCCTACTACTTGGTGCCATTTTCCTGATTCTGCATGATATTGTGTAGCAATCAAGCTTAAGTTTGTATTCGTTCCTGTTTTTAAGTTGGGATTTCCTACATAAATCTCAAGTTGCTCGCTTTCATGCGCAACAACTCCTAATGGTTGCCATGCATTTAAGCCTCCACTAAAGGTAATGTGTCCGTCTTTCTTCTTTGTAACAGTAGTATCTATTTTAATTGCTTCATTTAATGCTTTATTATTGTAAATTTCTTTTGCTGTATCTAATTCTCTTTGTAACATTTCTCTTTCTGGATGATATTCATCTGAATCTTTGGTATCTAATCTTGTTTGTAATTCATTTAAAGTATTTTCAGTTACATCCTCTCTTAATGTTACGTGCATTTGGTCTACATATAGGTTATTAATGTCCTCTTCTAAAGAGTCATAATGATAGAATTTGATTTCTGATATAGTAATTTCTCTTACATAAGAACTTCCTTCTAATCCAATACCAATTCTATTTGTTTCAATTGGTTCTGGAAGTTTAATCACATAATATTGTCTACCATTTTCACAAGTTCTTAGTAATACTGAATAATTACCAATTTGTTTTTGCTTTCCTTCTTTATCTGTATAATAGATATGTGCTGCTTTTATAACTTTGTTGTCTTTGATAGAAGAAAATGCAATGTAATTCATTTTATAATAATCATCAAATTCAATAAATGGTACTTTATTTTGGTCTGGATAAGCGCATCCCATATCCCAGTCTGTTCTCTTGAAATATGAAGTATGATTATCATCTACCATTCCTAGACCGCTTCCCGCTTTTCCTGCATCTAAAGGACTATCTACCATACTATTGATTCCAACACTACCAAAGGTTGCATTTTTAATATGGTTGGTAACTTTTCCTTCACCATTAGAGGTATTAATTAATTTGTATTTTGGCATAATAGCTGGTTCTAAACTAATAGTAGTACCTACTCCTATAATAGATGGATTACTGGTTCCTATTGCATTTGTACCTGTTACATATACTTGATATTTTGTATTGCTCTCTAAGTTTTCAATGGTATATCTATTATTAGCAAGACCTGTTACAGCTTGAATATAGTTACCTTTTTCATATTCTCTGTAATATACGCTATAAGTATCTGTATCTTCCATGTCTTTCCAAGTTACATTTAAGCTTTTATATGCGCCTGTTACTGATACATTATCTGGTGCATCTGGTCTCTTATTTGGCTCTGGTGTAACTTTTACTATTTTGCCATATCCACTTTGCCATTCTCCATTAATAGATTGTACTTTTACTTCAAAAGTTGTTCCATTTTTAATTTTATCTTGATTATAGCTACTTACTTTTAAACTATTGGTATCTGTTCTAATAATATCTGCTTTTGCATTTACAATTGGCTCTTCTTTGCCGAATTTTCTTTGGCTAATTGCTTTAATACTTACTTCATATCCTGTGATGTTTCTTGCTCTGTCCCAAGTAAGTGAAAATTCTTTGCTTCCTGCTACTGCCTTTAAGTTTTGTGGAATATCCATTTCTGGAGCAGGTATCCTTTCTTCCATGTTGTTTAAGAATTCTACTTTCGAAATATCTGCTAATTTGTTGCTTCCTGTTTCTGTTACTTTAATCGTAATTCTTTTGATAGCAACTTGCCCTCTTAAATTGATAACTACGGTTCCATCTTGTTCTATTGTTGCAATTTCATTTGTAATTGCTTTTGCTATTCTTGTCATGGCTCTTGCGCCACCTGCAAATGCTCTTGCAATACGTTGATTTGGTGTTACTTCTGGTGTTTTAATTGGAACACTAATTTCCTTATCATTTTCATCTACAATAACAACTTCACCATCTTTGATAAAGTTATTTGGATCTTTGGCTGGTGAAATGACTATTGCTTCTGTTTGATTTTGACTTTGACTTAAATCAAGTGAAATTTCTACTGGATTTTCCTTTGAAATTTCTTCGTTTTCTCCTGTTGGTGCTAATGTAATATATTTTTCGTTATTCTTTAAAACATCTTCTAATTTTGTTCCTTCTTCTAATTTAACTTTTGTTCCTTGTTGTTCTTCTACTGCAATTTCCTGCGTATTTAACAAGTTGATTGGAGTTGCCACTTTGTTTGGGCTTCCCTCTGATTTTTCAGTTTTATTAAAAGTAATATATGATAAATCAATAATATCTAATTTTTTGTCTCCATTTAGGTCGTATTTTTTATCATATTTACCTGATTCTATTTTTTGTATCATTAAGTTTTGATCTTTTTCGTCAATGACATTATCTCCATTAATGTCTCCTAAAACAACAACCCCTATTTTGCTACTCGCTAACTCATCATATCCATTCGTTAGTTTTAGCTCCATTAATTGATTTTCAATGGTGACAGATTGTTTATAGGTAACATATCCTTTGCCCGTTACTTCTAGCTCATACTCTCCTGTTTCTAATGCATCAAAATGATAATACAATGCTGTGTCACTGTTAGAAACTTCTGATGGACTGTATGTTTTTTCACCTCCTATTTTTGTCATAGTAATAGTTGGTTTTTCATTTTGTGTTGGGAATTTTAAATTAATTTGTACATTAAATTCCCCTGTTGTTTTGGTATTAGCTTTTACACTAAAACCTACCGCCGTTAAAAGCACGAATAAGATTAGTGCAATTACTACGGCTCTAAGATTTCTTGCTTTCATGGTTTTCTTTTTTCCTCCTTATACTACATAGTGAAATCATTATATGCTATTCCATTTTTTTTGTAAATATCTTTCTTAACCTGTTTTAGCATTTTTTGTTTTGCTGATATACATGAAAACATCTCAGAATTGTCTTCTAAGATGTTCTCAATTTTATATTTATTTAATTGGCATTTATAATTTAGAAAATTGGTTGACTTTTTGTAAGATTTTTCGTATAATAATTATAGAAGACGAGCAACCACAGAAATGTGGCGTGTCTCTAGAAATAGGTTTTAAAAATTAAAAGCACATCTCTATTGACCAGACAGAGGTGTGTTTTTCTTGTTGTCTAATTTTCTTACTGTAACAATAAGTGCTACAAATAAGGCAATAGTGACAACAGTTACTATTGCAAGTTCACTAAGTAGTATGTATATAAATATTAGATAAACTTGTTCTAATAACATACGCATCGCCTCCTTCAAAAGCCCTAATTCCTTATTCAAATACAGGCTCATCATAAGTTACTTTTCCTTTTTTATCTATTCTAAATTCTACAATTATTGCAAATGATGCAGTGTCATCTGTTAAAACAAATTGGTATTCTCCGCTTCTCTAATTTTCCATATAACTTTTCCCAATTAAATTTTCTGCCATTCAAGCTATTTTCTTTACCACTAGTCATATTAGGCATATTGTATATTGATTCTTCTTCTGTATCTTTACTTGAAATGTTTGAAATCCTTTCTACCTTTTCCCATATATATTCTGGTCCTGTTCCGAGTAAAACCTGCAATAGAGTTTTCTGTGTCTTCTCCAATCTTTTGTCCTTTACCATAATCCTTATTCTTTACTCTTTTATTAATGTTATAACTATGAGCATAGATATAAGGCAATTCATTAGTGTCGGTTATAACCATTGATATACTAGTATTGGTTAGTTTAGATATCGTAATGTTCACCTTATCTTTTGTACTATAACAATATCTTAAGATACTATCTGGTATTGTAACATCGAGTTTTTCATTTAATATTTCTATTTTCCCTACATTGCCTAGTTGCACTGGGTATGTTTCCATTATCATTCCATTAAAATGAACTAATAATATCTGACCTTTTTGGTATCCGATATTTTCTCTAGTTTTCCCTATGCTAATTAAGCTCTCATCATTAATCTTCATAACCAGTAAATTGTTTTCATTTGCTTTTACTACCACTACTTTCATTGTTTCTGCCATATTATTATTGCCTAACAATATATCTTCGTACTCCTTCATCTCTTTTTCAAAATCTTTATATTGCATCGCCCATGTTCCAATTTTCACATCATCAAATCCTGCTAAAGTATGAAAATCAATAACTTTATATCCTAGTCCAAAGTACTCGGTTGTTCCACCGTCATTTATCTCTCCTGATTTAA
Source organism: uncultured Clostridia bacterium (assembly GCA_910589185.1). Taxonomy (GTDB): domain Bacteria; phylum Bacillota; class Clostridia; order TANB77; family CAG-508; genus CAG-273. The sequence continues at coordinate 14,488 of CAJUSU010000007.1, read as the reverse complement.
TGCAAAATATTGGTTTTTCACCTTTTTTAGTTCTCGTATAATCCATTCCAAAGGCTATCAAGCCTAACATAACTATAATGGCTAAAATAAGTATTGTAATTTTTAATCGTTTTTTCATTTGCACCTCCATCTATAACTTCAAATCATTGATTTTTAGTTTTGGCTCTCCTATATATACATCTCTGTTTCCATCTAATTTATGTACTTTTATAATTGTATAATTTTTGTAGTGATATTCCATACTTCCGCCATCATCATAAGATACTGCATTTGGAAAATCTTTATTTGCTTTTGCAATGATTTCTTCCATTCTAATTTTATTTTCTAATAAAGCATTTCTTAATGAGGTTTCTTTTCCATCTACTATGATATTCACTGTTCCATTATAACTATAGATATTGTAATCATAACTGTAGATACCTAATTTCTTAGTTTCTGACTTATCTAAGATTTTTTCTATTTTACTGCCACTATTAGATTTTTTAGAAAATTTCAATTCAAAATTTTCAGCTGATTTCAATTCAATTTTAGTTGCTTTTACTTGTGCAGGATAACTTTCCATTATAGTACCATCATAAGTTATTTTCACATTAGTTCCAACCATATATACTACATCGCTATATTTGCCTATATCTATAGATATTTTATCTGCTGATTTTCTTATATTTTCCCCTTCTCTTGGTTCAACTATAATATTGTTAGCTTTATATTCTATAATAGTTCCATAAAAGTAAGGAAGTTCTTGTACTCTTTCGCTATCTTTAGGATAACTACACACATTAATCGTTTTATACTGTTTTGCATCTTTTGTCGCATATTCTATTATTGCATATAATGATAGATTAATATTAATTATATTTCCTTCCTTTTCTTCTGCTATTGAATAAAATTGTCCTGGTATATCATCATCAATCGTTATTTTTCTATCGCTTTGTGCTGCAAACCTATCTCTTGTGTTATCTACTTTTAAAATATATGTTGTTTCATTTACTTGTTCGCCTTTAAATAGGTAAGTTTCATCTTTTATCTTATAACTTAGCTCTGTTATAATAGGATCTCCTTCTCTTGTGTATTGCACAATTTTAATACTATCTTCTTTTCTGTTTTCTGCATTAATATTAGTATTCTTAATAAACCTATCTAAATTGCCTTTATTATAAATTTTCTTGTCATTTGTTATGACAAGCCATCCCTCATCAATTGCTTTTTCTTCTGAATATTCTTCCTTCTTATCGCTGTCTTTATTTTCATAACTTTCTTTTACTGGGGGAGCATAATCTCTTCCCCAAGTACTAAATAACACTGGTTTGTTTTGATTCATTCTGCTTGTGTCAATAACATATAACATTCCTAATATTATCAATATTACTATAATAACTGCAACTATAACTTTCCATGCTTCTTTCATCATTTTCACCATTTTAACCTTTCTATTATTTAGACACTTCTTTTCTCCTATTTTGTTGGTGTTTGATTAAAATAATTGAAAAAGTTATCGTTATAATAAAACATACTGTTGCAATACTTATTAAGCCAACTTGTATATATGAATATTCCTCTACTTCTTGTTTTATCGTAGTTTGTGTTGTTTCATTTTCTTTTATCGTATTTGTATCAGTTATTTCATTTTTAACTTTTTCAGCCGTTGTTGCATCTGGACTAATAATAGCATTTTCTCTTTTGTTTTCGTCATCTTCTTTTATACCACTATTCCCTGAATTTTCTATTTTGTTTACATTTTCTTGATTATTTTGTTCTATTGTTTCAGTAAAGTTAGGCTTTCCTTTTGCAATTTGACTTATATGTAATCCTAAAATAGAAGTTATTAGAATAATTAAATTGCTTAGCCATGTTCTTAAAGCATACATAGATTTATAATATTTCCATTGTACTGTGCCTATTGGTATATTTATCATTTGTGATATTTCCTTGAATGAAAATTTTGATAATATCTTTAATGATACAATTTCTTGCTCCTCAATATTTAACTTCGATATTATCCTGTTATAACTATCTTGATCTATTATTCTGTTTATTTCTTCATTTTCTTTAGACAATGAATATAGTTCTTCTATACTAATTTCTTGCTTTTTATCTCTTAAATAGTTCAAAGTTTCATTCTTAGTTACTGTATATAGCCAACTTGCTTCATTATCAGTTGGCAATTTATCTCTTTTCATATTCCATATTTTGATAAATACTTTTTGCTTAATATCTTCGCTATCTTCTTTATTTTTCACTATTGAAAAAGCTATACCATATATTAGTGTTTCATATTCTTTATAAAATTTGCTAAAATCTTCTTCATTTTTACTTGATATTTTTTGAAAAATGCTATGCAATTCTTTTTTATCTATCACTTTCATTCTACTTACCTACTTTACTTTTTATGTGCCTATCAATTTATTTGCTCTAGTACCATTTTGAGTATGCTTTATTACGATTATAATATAAAAACAGACAATTAGCAAACTAACTAATTATCTGTTAACTTCATTTTATAAATCATTAACCAGTTCATATTGACTAATATCTGGCTCTACAAAAATTTCATCTTGTATTGTATCAAATTGATATTCCATTTCTGTATTAACTGTTGTTCCATAATTTGTTTTCAAAACTAAACCTGTATCTTTTTCAATATAGACTTCTGAAGTACCATAAGCAGCATCTAGCCAATTACCGCTTCTAAAATTTCCTATTCTATAACATTCTTTTCCTTTATATTCTGCACTTTCTACCTTTGAACTTATGCAAGAACATATTAATTGCATATTAGATTGTCCACCAAAATAATCATATAAATTCATAGCCATAAGAACATGAGAATCCAAACTTGCCTTTTTGGTCTCAGAAGCTTCCAAAAATGTATGTTTTTCCTTTCCATCATCATATGTTGATATTTTAGCAATCGTTTTACCGTTTTCAATTCTTTCTACCACAAACAGTCTCTTATTATCTTTTTGATAAGAATTAAGCACTACTATAGCTCCGTCGTCTTGATTTGATGAACATTTAACATAATAGTTTGTACTAGAGGTATATTGGCTAACATTTCTTTGTAGTTCTTTTATTATAATGAGTTTTCTAATTGTATTTATCATAAATAACATAAAAAATATAAATACAACTATTAGAACAATTTTCGAGATTTTCTTCATCTTTTTCTTATCCATATTTACCATCTCCTTATCTTCTGTGCAGCCTAGCTATCATAAGCATAAATGCTTTTAGACCTATGGCTTTGCGTCATAAACTTTCATTTATTTTGCTCTTTTACAACTATATGTTTACATTATAGCATATTTTCCAATTTTTAGCAAACCTTCTTATCATAAAATTGGATTTGCTCCCATACAATTTATACTAAAACTAATCACTTTTTGGGAGGTTTGACTTATGTTTTTAAAAAAGAAAATATATAAAATAACAGCTATTTCGCTTCTCTTTCTTTTACTACTTTCTACTTTTGTATATGCTAGTAGTATCCCTACTTGGACAACAGAGACAAAGCCTTTAAATGAAACTGCTCCAACTAGTGGAAATGTAATTTCTTCTAATAATACATCTCCATCTGGTAATACAACTTCTACCAGTAATCTTCCTTCTAATACTGCCATTTCTACAAATGCCAATTCTAATTTAAACTTAGACTGTGGTAGTGCTATTTTAATTGAGCAACATTCAGGGCAAGTGCTATATGAGCAAAACTGCCACGAAAAATTAAGACCTGCTAGTGTGACTAAAGTTATGACTATTTTGCTCATTATGGAAGCTATAGATAGTGGTAGGTTATCGTATACTGATAAAATTCCTTGTACAGAAAATGCAGCTGGTATGGGTGGTTCTCAAATTTGGTTAGATGTTCGTGAAGAACTCACAGTTGACGAAATGTTAAAAGCAATCTGTGTAGTTTCTGCTAATGATTGTACTGTTGCTATGGCTGAATATTTAGCAGGTTCGCAAGAAGCTTTTGTGGCAAAAATGAATGAGAAAGCACAAGAGTTAGGTATGCAAGATACTACTTTCAAAAACTGCCATGGTATTGATGAAGATGGGCATGTAACTTCAAGCTATGACATTGCTTTAATGTCTAAGGAATTATTGAATAAACACCCTTCTATTACAAAATATACTACTATTTATATGGATAGCTTAAGAGATGGTAAATCTCAATTAGTCAATACCAATAAATTAATTCGTAACTATAAAGGAGCAACTGGTCTAAAAACTGGTTCTACTGCTACTGCTTTATACAGCTTATCTGCTAGTGCTACTCGTGATGACCTTTCTTTAATTGCAGTAATTATGAAAGCGCCTAACACTAAAACTCGTTTTGCTGAGGCGCAAAAATTATTAGACTATGGATTTGCTAATTTTGAGTATAAAAAGTTAGCAAATAAAGGTGATATTATAAAAGACGTCATTGTGGATAAAGGAATTGAAACAAATGTAAATGGTATTTTAGAATCTGATAGTGGAATTTTAATTCAAAAAGGGCAAGATAAAAACATTGAACAACAATTAGAATTACCTACTATGGTATCTTCTCCAGTAGAACAAGGGCAAGTTTTAGGAACCGTGACTTATCATTTAAATGGGCAAGAAATTGGAAAAGTTAATATTATTGCAGAAAAGTCAGTCAGTAAAATTTCTACTTTTACGATGATAGAAAATATTTATGGCAAATGGTTTAGTTTGTTAAGGACTTAACTAAAAAATGTCGCACTGGGGACAGATGTCAGACTAACTAACGTCCCCAAATGCGACATCTGTCCCCAGTGCGACATTTTCTATTCTTCAAATTTTTGATTTTCGTCTTCTGTCTCATCATATTCATATTCGTAAGTAATGTGTTCTGCTTTTGGCATTTTACTACGCCTTGGTCTTGTTTTGTTATTGATATTATTAGGAGTTGGTACTGTTTCTGAAATATTTTCTAATGTTTCTTTCAAGTCCTTTCTGGCTCTCTCTTGACTTTTTAATTCTTCTCTTTTTTCTTCTTTTTTGTTTTGCATATTCTTGTTTAAAAAATTATTTAACTTGTCCATTAAATCTGGCACATAGTCTAATAATCTATCTACCGAAGAGCAATGTTCTATTGGGAGTAATTTCACTGTATTTTGTTGTACCACTAAAAATGCAATTGGTGAAATGGAAACCCCTGCTCCACTACCTCCACCAAATGGTAGCCTATACTGAATAGCCTCCTCTTTTTCTTTTTTAGTATATTCGTTAATAGTTTCTCCTTTAAATTCACTTCCTCCTGCTGCAAATCCAAATCCTACTTTAGAAATTGGAATAATAATAACATTATTGGTTGTCTCTATTGGCTCTCCTATAATCGTATTGACATCAATCATGTCTTGTATACTATTCATAGCTGTAACCATAAGACCTTCTATGGGATGTTGTTCGTTCATTTAAATCACTTCTTCCTTTCTTTAAAATACTGCTTATTACATTTATAATATGTACCATTTTTACCTGTATTATACAATTAAATTCAATTTTATATAAATTTCTATTTTGGTAAATTGGTGTGATAACATATTCATATTGTTCTTTCTTCTCACTTGTTGCCACATATGGTAGAAAAATCGAAATAATAGAAGATAAAGTTGTAACTGTAAATGCAGTAAGCACTGGGCTTTCTAGTCCTATTTGCATGTCTAATTTTAAATGGGATATTTTAGGCTGTAACTTTTTGACTATTTTTAAATCTTCCCACCTAAAATCTTTCTCTAATTTTTTCAAATCTATTTTTTCTAATTGCATTTTGCTATATGCTTTTCTTAATTTCTTATCATTTAAGTGAATACTTATCCACTTTATTTTGTTTCCTAAATATAAAGATAAAATGATTACATAATTTTTATTTAACTTTTCTTCTTTTGTATTGCTTAAGTTGAAGTTTCGTATTTCTATGTGGAATGTTGATAATAATATGAAAAAGAAGAGAGTTAGTAAAATAATTAATATTGCTAATAAAATAAAAACTAATACCATTTTTGATAACCTCCTTTTCTTGAAGTTATTTGGTATTAGTTTTCCCTTTTTTTCTTTTTTTAATCATTATTAAATTATTTTCCTTTTTGCCTTCTCTACATTGATATCTCCAAAAAGTTCTGCCTGTTCTGTTAAAACTTTACTTCTTCTTGATAATTCTAATAACCCTGTAAATGCAGTAACTACTTCTTGCTTATTGCACTTTTTAGTAGAAAATAACTTGTTAAATACAAAATGTTTTTTATGTAGTAGTTCTCTAAACATCACTTTTACTTTGCTTTCAACTGTATAAGTATCTGTAATAGCAATTTTCTCAATGTTCTGTGCATTTTGATTCTGCTTTTGCTCATTCTTTTTGATTAATGTTTGATAAATTTCTGGTATAATCTCTTTGCTATAATTCACTTCTAATTTTTGCTTTGGAAGTTCTATCACCTCAGGAGCTTTAAAAAATCTTTGAGAGTTTTCTTCTACAGCCTCCCTAAATTTCTTAGTAATCTCTTTATATTTTTTATATTCAATAATTCTTCTTAATAGTTCCTCTTCTGTTAGCTCTTTCTCATCTTCTTCGTCTGTCTTTGGCAATAAGGATTTAGATTTTAAATATAGCAAAGTAGATGCCATTATTAAAAACTCACTTGCAATTTCTAAATTCATTTTTTCCATCTCATTTAGGTACTGGATATATTGTTCTGTAATTTCACTTATTTTAATCTCACAAATGTCCATTTTATTTTTATCAATTAAATGGCATAACAAATCAAGAGGACCTTCAAAGTTCTCTATTTTTATCTTATATTTATTTGTTTCTAATGTTAGTACATTTTGCATTTTATCTCATTCCTCTTTGCCTTGGTTCTGTTTTTTACAGCTTGCTATTTAATTTTTCCAACTAATCTAGTTAGTCCTCAAATGCTTGTCCAATACTTTCTCTTGTATATCCCTTGCGATATAAAAAGTTTTCTATGTCCGTCTGCTCCATTTGATTTTGCTTTTTAGTTGCTATTTTCTTTGCACATGTTATCTCATATTCTTCTAATTGCTCTTCATGATTTGAAAAATATGTATCTATTATATCACGTTCTAATCCTTTTGCATATAGCTTGTTTCTAATTTCTTTTAAGGAAAGTGTATTAATAGCTAAAAACTCATTCATTGCTCTTTGAATGTATACTACATCATTAATATAACCATTTTCTTTTAAATTTTCAATTACATCATCTAGTAAATTTTGGTTTACCGAAGAAGAAGAGAACTTCTGTCTAACTTCTTTTTCTGTTCTCTTCTTATATACTATATATTTTAATACCTTTGTTTTCAAGTTATCAAACTCTACTAACTCATTATTATTACTTTTTGATTTTTGTTTGATTTGAGAAGTCATCTCTTCTTTTAGTTGTTGTACATCAACCTGATTGTTTTTCTGCACTTTTTGAGTTAACTGATGTTTATCTCTTTGTATAATGTTATCAATATAGGCACGAATTTCTTCTCTAGAAGAGTTTTTGTTTAACTCGCTCATTTTAATTCTACTCCTCTTTTTCTTACTCTTCTGGTTCTGTTTCTTGTTCTGGATCTACTTCTTCATCTCCAAGGCTCTTTTCAAAAGCTGTAGCATAATTATCTCTAATTTTTTTCTCTACTTCTTCTGCTATTTTTGGATTATCCATTAAATAACTTTTTGCATTTTCTCTACCTTGTCCAATTCTATCTCCATTGTAGCTAAACCATGAACCGCTCTTTTCAATAATATCTAAGTTAACTGCTATATCTAATAAGTTACCTTCTTTCGAAATTCCCTTACCATAAATAATATCAAATTCAGCCTCTCTAAATGGTGGAGCAACCTTATTTTTCACAACTTTTACTCTTGTACGATTTCCTACTACTTCGCCTTCTTGCTTAATGGCTTCAATTCTTCTGATATCTAATCTAACAGAAGCATAGAATTTTAATGCTCTTCCTCCTGGAGTTGTTTCTGGATTTCCAAACATAACACCAACTTTTTCTCTTAATTGGTTAATAAATACAATGACACATTTTGATTTGTTAATAACACCTGCTAATTTTCTTAAAGCTTGTGACATTAATCTAGCTTGTAAACCAACATGGGCATCACCCATATCTCCATCAATTTCAGCTTTTGGTACTAATGCTGCAACTGAATCTACTACAATAATATCTAATGCACCACTTCTTACTAATGCCTCTGCAATTTCTAATGCTTGCTCACCTGTATCTGGCTGAGATACAATTAAATTATCAATATCTACACCTAAATGTTTTGCATATACTGGATCTAGGGCATGTTCTGCATCAATAAAAGCTGCTTCTCCACCCATTTTCTGTGCTTCTGCAATTACATGTAAGGCAAGTGTTGTCTTACCTGAAGATTCTGGTCCAAATACTTCTATAATTCTTCCTCTAGGAATTCCTCCAATTCCCAATGCAATATCTAAACTTAAAGCTCCTGTTGGAATTGCTTCTACATTCATTGCTGTAAAGTCTCCTAATTTCATAACAGAACCTTTACCGAATTGTTTTTCAATTTGTCCTAATGCTGCTTCTAATGCTTTCATTTTTTCTGGATTTTCATTACTCATTTTTCTTCCTCCTAGTTTATTTTTATTCTTTCCTATGTTTTTTCCATTCTCTAGATTTCATTTTCTTTCGTGTTATAAACGTATGTTTGTACTTATTATATCTTATTTTTTTCTTTTGTCAAGCATTTTTTATTATTTTTCATTTTATATTTTGAAGGAACGTCCCCAACCTGACATCACTGCCTGTACCACTGGCTAAATTGATAAAAAATACTATAATTGTTAGGAGTCACTTCCCCTCTTACACTTTGTCCATAAGCCACTGTTACTTGATTACAATATAAACCTAAATATGGCACTTCTCTTCTCCAAGTTTCTGCTATTTTCTGATATGCCTCTTTTTGTGAATCTTCTGATGACATAGTACTAATTTCTTTTAATAAGCTATTTATCTCTGTATTTTGGTAATCTGCTAAATTTCCCTCTCCTAAAAAAACATTTAGTTCTGGACTATATCCATTATATACTCCTGTTAAAAGAATTTCATAATTGTGATTTATTAATATGCTTTTATATTCATTTTCTGACACCTTTTTTACTGTAACTTGAATTCCTATTGTTTCTAACTGTTTTTTTATTTCCTCTACTACCTTTACTCTTTGTTTGTTTTTTTCTTGAACTGTTATTGTAAAATTTAGTGTTCTTGTTCTTCCTTCTATTTCTTTTGACCAAATGCCATACTCAAATTTCCAACCATTGTCTTTTAGAATTTTCTTTGCCTCTTCTTGATTAAAAACTTCTCCCCATTTTAAATCTTTTGCTAAGTAATTTCCATAGTCTAAAGGTAAATTTGCTACATATGCTTTTTCTTCTAAAACAGAGGAAACTATCTTTCCTTTATCAATTGTTTTTTGAATAGCTTGTCTCACCTCTACATTCTGAAGAACAGAATCCTTACAATTAAAAGCTAAATAGTCATATTCTCTTCCTGGATATTGCTTTTTCTGGTACCCCATACTGCCAATATATTCTTCATATTGATTATTCTTAGTGTGTATTAAATCAATGTTACCTAATCGAAAACTGTTATATACTTCTCCCATATCTTTATAAAGGGAAATAGTGATTGCTTTTATATTACTATCTTCTTTTTCAATATTATGCCAATTTTCATTTTTGGTTAATTCTATCACTTCTTTGTCTAGTCTTGTAATTTTATATTTTCCTGTTCCAATTGGCAATTCTTTTGACTTTGCCATGTCTTTTCCTTCATATTGTTTTTGAGATAAAATTGGAAAAATCAACCTATATTCAAAAAATGGAATTTCCTTTTTTAGTTCTAATCGAATAGTATGTTTATCTACTACTTCAGCTTTTTGAATATCTTTTACGTTTTCTAAATAAATAGATTTTTTGTTGTCTTGGATTTGCTCAATAGTAAACTTAACATCTTCAGCTATAAACTCGTTATTATTTTGCCATTTCACATTTTCTTTTAACTTTATAATATAACTCTTTTCTGATACTTTAGACCATTCCTTAGTTAAACAGTTTTCTACTCTGTAATCTTGTGTAATTGTTAATAATGGTTCAAAAATAAGAGAAGCTATTTGTATCACATCTTTGTTTTGCGTTATATGTGGATTAATACTATCAAATTTAGAAATACCTAATCGAAAATTGGTAATCATATTTGTCTTTTCATATTTTATATCTGCATTTCCCTGCTTGTCCTCTTTACTTTCAGCATAAGTAAAATATGTAGTAATTCCAATTATTCCTAATATGATGATGATACAAAGAAATAATTTAACCTTATTAATCTTCATAGCCAGTCTCCTTTTACGTTTTATCATATACTAAAGTATTTACTTTTTCAATAAATTCATACAAAAGGGCACAAAAATATTCATTCATATTTTTGTGCCCCTAATATCTATATACTATTTCCTTATCAAAAATCCTTTTTTTATTTTCTACCTTCTACCATAAGCTTGATGCCTGTTCTTTCTTCTCCTTCTACTTCTACCTCAGCAAATGCTGGTATACATACCAAGTCCACGCCTGCTGGTGCTACAAATCCTCTTGCTATTGCGATTGCCTTTACTGCTTGATTAAGAGCTCCTGCTCCAATTGCTTGCATTTCTGCTTTGTTAGATTCCTTTACCAAACCAGCAATTGCTCCTGCTACTGAATTTGGATTTGATTTTGATGAGATTTTTAAAATTTCCATTTTTTGCCTCCTATAATTTTTATTTTTGTTACCTGTGAACAGTTATAGTTATATTATATTTATAGGATTTTGTCTATATATTTTTGGAAAAAAGTGGAAAATTTCATCGCATTTTTTTACATTTCATTTTCTTTATCGCATAAATAATCTATTAATCTTCTCTGTTCGACAATTTTCGTCATTTACTTCAAAAACTACCCCATTAAAAATGCAATCTCCTTCTGCTAATTTATATCTTTCTGGAAGTGAAGTTTGAAATCTTTTTACTGATGCTTCTACTTCCATACCAATAACAGAATTTTTTGGACCTGTCATTCCTAAATCAGTAATATACCCAGTTCCTTTTTCTGTAACTTCCTCATCTGCTGTTTGTACATGAGTATGTGTTCCAAATAAAGCTGTTACTTTTCCGTCCAAGCAATGTTTCATCGCAATTTTTTCTGCGGTTGCTTCTGCATGAAAATCCACAAAAATCATATCTGCTTTTTCTGAGATTTTCTTTATAATCTCTTCTGCTACTGTAAATGGATTTTCTGATAGTACTCCCATATTCGTTCTTCCTATTAAATCGACTACTGCTATTTTTTTGTTTTTACATTCATAAATGAAGTATCCTCTTCCTTGTACTCCTTTAGAATAATTAGCTGGTCTTAATATTTTAGGATGATTGATGAATTCAAAAATGTCCTTTTTCGCCCAAGTATGATTTCCCATAGTCATACTATCTACTTCTAATTTTAATAGCTTATTAAAAGTTTTAAATGTAATTCCCATTCCTCCTGCTACATTTTCTGCATTTACAATTACAAAATCTATGTTATATTCTTCTCTTATTTTTGGTAGCACCTCTGTTAACTTTTCTAATCCATTTTCTCCTACCAAGTCCCCTACTGCTAATATGTTCATTCTCTTTTGACCTTCTTTCTCTTCTATTTGCTACTATCATACTATACTTTTTATAATTTAGCAAATATTAAAAAAACCGTTTTTCACTTTACATAATTTCTAAAATTTGATATAATAGAAATACCATTATGTTTTTCCCTAATTAATGGTAAATAAACCATAGGGAGGTGCAAGCTTATGATGAAGTTTGCAGAAATTATCCGGGAAGCCGGATTAACTCCTGAGGACGTCCCGTACGTTTCTCAGCTGTCTGTCGTCTTGTACGATAGGAAAAGACGGGTAGTTGAAGACGAAACCATTAAGTTCGTCGAACCCCTCTTTAAGGAAAATCCTGCATCACATGAAAGTTTTTTAAACTTCTGTACTGAGCTTGAGCAGCAGCTCGCCAGTAACAGTGCATATCGGGAGCTTTCCTCTAACCTGTCTGCCCAGATATCAGAGTCCGCTTTGATTCTCTGGTATGACTCTTGTGGTCCTTATATCTTTTTAAGGCATCCGCGTTCCATTTAAGCAAACAGGCAAAACAAAAGCAGCCTCCCCAAACGGGTTGGCTGCTTTTGCGTTTACATATGGTTATAATTTATTTTGCATAATCAATTACTCTGGTTTCTCTAACAACATTTACTTTGATTTGTCCTGGATATTCCATTTCATCTTCAACCTTTTTCGCAATGTCTCTTGCCATTAAAGTCATTTGATTATCGTCTACCTTTTCTGGTTTTACAATAATTCTAATTTCTCTACCAGCTTGAATTGCAAAAGATTTATCTACACCTTCAAAAGAATCAGCAATACTTTCTAATTGCTCTAATCTCTTGATATATGCTTCTAGTGTTTCTCTTCTTGCACCTGGTCTTGAAGCTGAAATTGCGTCAGCTGCTTGAATTAAAACAGCTTCAATTGTTTTTGGCTCTACATCTCCATGGTGAGCTTGTACACAATTGATAACATTTTCATTTTCTTTATATTTCTTGAGTACTTCAACACCTAATTCAACGTGTGTTCCTTCCATATCGTGGTCTAGTGCTTTACCTATATCATGTAATAAACCAGCCCTTCTAGCTAAAGTAGAGTCTAACCCCAACTCCTCTGCCATAATTCTAGCTAAATTTGAAACCTCAATAGAGTGATTTAATACATTTTGTCCATAACTGGTTCTATATTTTAATTTACCAATTAATAAGGTCAAATCCTGTGGTAAGCTTACTACACCAGTCTCTAATAT
>CAJUSU010000007.1:0-1548 GCA_910589185.1 uncultured Clostridia bacterium | reverse complement strand
CTTCTGGAGTATCATCAATAATTAAATCAATTCCTGTTAATGTTTCTAAAGTTTTGATATTTCTACCTTCTCTACCAATAATTCTTCCTTTCATATCATCATTTGGAAGAGCTACAATAGATACAGTAGTTTCTGAAGTATGATCTGCTGCACATTTTTGAATTGCATAACCAATTACTTCTTTTGCTGTTTTGTCTGCTGTTTCTTTTACCTGATTTTCCATACTTCTAATCAAGTTTGCTTTTTCAGCAGTCAATTGATTCTCCATTTCTGATAATAGTTGTTTTTTTGCGTCTTCTTTTGATAATCCAGAAATTTTTTGTAATTCTTCCATTTGCTTATTTAGAACTTCTTCAATTTCATTTTTCTTTTCATCAATTTCTTGATTTCTTTTTTCTAAGTCTTTTTCTTTTTTCTCCATAGTGTCTAATTTTCTTTCTAAGTTCTCTTCTTTCTGAATTAATCTTCTTTCTTGACTTTGTACCTCGCCTCTTCTTTCTCTAATTTCTTGGTCTAAATCTTTTCTGGCACTCATAATTTCTTCTTTTGCTTTAAAGATTTCTTCTTTTTTCTTATTTTCTGCTTCTATGTTTGCCATTTCAATTATTTTTTTTGCTTCGCTTTCTGCACTTTCCATTTTAGACTCAGCAATTTTCTTTCTTGCATATATTCCTACGAAAGTAAAAATTACTGCTGAAATTAGAAAAACGGCGATATTGATTACGATATCCATAATCTTTAAACACCTCTTTCTTATTTAATTTTCAATGTACTAAATATATATCACTAATGTGTTTTAAGTTTAGGTAAATCTGTATGTTTTTGTATTTTATGAAACTTAAATTTATTTATTATTAGAATATATTTATTTACTCTATTATTTTATCCCGATTATTGTAAACTGTCAAGGGTTTTAGTTAGAAAAATTATGAATATAAATTAAAAAGGCTATATGCTCTTATTTTTAGCATATAGTCTTTTTATGTTAAGTTTTTTATTTTTATTTTTTGCTGTTTGTCTAAAAAATGAGGCGTTTTTCTCTCAAGTGCAGCTCAAAATAGCTCAGAAGTGCCTTTCTGCGTGTTTAAAACATATCGTTTTGCAAGATCCAGGCCTAGATGCAAAAGCCAGGCGCAACGCCATAAGTGTTGCTCGCCCAGTTGAGGCCTCCGGCGTTACCGTTGCCGTCGACATAGCAGAAGGCGCCTCCGTTGCCGTAATAAGGTGAACGAAGCCACCAGCTGCCCGCACTGCCCGACTCGGATGTTTTCTTTACACGGTTCGTGCTCCTTGGTAATATTTGTACTGTGGGCCTTCACTTGTGATTGCATATGCGTAATATCCGCTTTGATATCCGCTACTTACTACCTCACTTGCTGCTAATAACCATAAGTAATCATTACATGTTGTTACGCTACTTGCGCTATTATATGTTGCAATGTACTTCTTCTTTACTTGTTTGATATAGCTCTTATTATTTAAGTTTGCTCCTACTCCTCCGATTGCTCCACTCTGCGCTGCTGCATTTGTGCTATATCCGTTTAAGTC
>CAJUSU010000006.1 GCA_910589185.1 uncultured Clostridia bacterium | reverse complement strand
TGTATTTCCTACTTGAACTGTTTTTGTGTCTATTTCAGATTCATCAATAATTTTGGCATATCTAATTTTGTTTTCTAGCTCAGCAATTTTTGTTTCATTCTCTGCTTGTGCACTTTTAGCTTCATCATATTCAGAATTTTCAGATAAGTCACCATATCCTAGTGCTATTTTTATTCTGTCTGCAATTTCTGCTCTTTTAGTTGTTTTCAATTCATCTAACTCTTTTTCTAACTTGTCATACCCTTCTTGAGTTAATAATACCTCTTTATCCTCCATTAGTCTTTCCTCCTAGTATAAATATACGAACAATAAAAATAAAATGATAACAGATTAATTGGCTAATCTGTTATGACCGTGTACTACTATAAACAATATTTTTCATTTTGTCAAGCCTCTTGCTCAAAAATTTTCATTAAGAACACTTTAATTCCTTTATTTTTTCATACTCTTTTTCTTCTAGAATACCTCTTCTTCCATATAGTTTTTCAATTGTTACTTGGTCCTTTTTCATCTGTTGCCTTACTTGTTTTAATGTTTTTTTGTGTTGAATGGTACTTTCATATAAAACTGTAATTGGACATTGTTTTAATAAATTCTGCTTTTCAAAAAAATCTTTTATTTCTTGTGATACATCTATTCCTGCTTTACAAATATGTAGCCCTTCAAAGGTATTTTCTTCGTAAACTCCTTCTTTTGTTAAGTATATGATAGTGGCTGTTCGGTTAATTGTATACTTTTTCATTTCTTCAGGTGATAAATCAAAATTAATAATCCAGTTTGCCCTTTTTAAACTTTTCTTTTTATTATTCGTAACTGTTATAATAATATCTTGTTTTTCTTCTAGCTGTTTTGCTAGCTTTTGATAAACTTTTAGTGTAGGTGTTACAATATTAATTGTTTTGAAGTTTCTAGCTAGCCATAAAATATTTTCCTGATATTGATAATTATCCTGTTTTATTAGCAAATATAAGTCTTCTAGTTGCGCTGTTTTCCCTTGTTTTTTTGATATGTACTCTATGACTTCTTCTAAAAGATATGGCATTAATTCTTTTCCATCTAATATTTTCATTTTGCTTTCTACTTTTCTTTCATCTTGAAATGCTTGCATAAAACCTTCATTTTGTTTTAGCTCTTCTGCTATTACTATTTGTGATATTTGATACTTTTTCAACAATTTTTTTGTTTTTAGAATACATTTCTTTAACTGTTTTGTTAGATTTTTTTCAGAGTGAGAAATTGGCAAAATAAAAATTAAACCAGAATAAATTTCTTTTACTGTAATAATGTGTAACCATTTTTTTATTTTGACAATAAATTGTAAATATAAGCATATAAGCTTGTTTACTATTTTATGAGAGGGTAAATCAGATAGTTCTACTTCATACAATTCTTCATCTTTTTCTTTTAATTTTAAATATCCTTGCATTCAAAAACACCTCCCTATATTTTTTACTATTCTATGGAGGTGTTTTTTATTTTATGAATATTTTATAGTACAAACTTTTTAAATACCTAATTTACTTGACACTAAATTCCAAATACTGTTAGGTTCCATATCTTTTTCCCAGAAAGCTGCTCCTGCTAACTTATATTGACTAATTAAGTCCAATTTTGCTTCAATAGATTTTTCATCTTCTACCCACATTTTATAAGTTGCTCCATTTTGTTTGTATTCTACATAGTTTTGTTTTAAATTTTCGTCCCATTTTTTCTTTGCATTATCTGGTAATACTTTGTCAACATTCTTCATTAGTACAACATCTCTTGAAGAGACTTTGCCATTTCTCTCTATCCATAATCTGGTATAAAATGGTATTCCTAAAATTAGCTTATTTGCTTCTACGCCTTCCTGTCCTAAGAATTTTTTAATATTGGTTTCCACCCAGTCTCCACCTGCTGTTGTTCCAGATTTTGTAGAAGATACTCCATATTGGTCATATCCCATGAAAATAATGTAATCTGCAACTTTTCCGATAGTATTTCTGTTATAACACATAGACCATGTTTCTCCACCATCTGGTGCTGTAACATCTACAGAAAGTACTGCTCCAATCTCATTTAAACGAGGTCTTAATTCTGCTAAAAATTGTGAAAAATTATCTTTATCTTCTGCATACATATTTTCAAAGTCAATGTTAATTCCATTTAATTCATAAGTTGTAATATAATCTAAAATCTGATTAATCAATTTTTCTCTTAGTTTGTAGTCTCTCATAATTTCTGCTGTTGTATCAATATAAGAATTATTAGAAATACTTGGCCATATTTGATATCCATTTTGTTTTGCCCAGGCTATATATTTTTTGCCTGCGTCGCCTACATTTTCATCTACAGCACCCTTTCCTAATCTTTTTAAAGTAAAGAAAGTTGGAGAAACTACATTCACACCTTTTATTGTTGTTCCACTTCTATCTGGTGCTGTTACATATTCTGAATAATAATCCCAAACTAAACTAACAGGTCCTTCTACTTTTTTCTTTTCTACCATTGCCTCACGAATTGTGTTAACTGGTCCCATTCCTTTTGTTTTAACATATCCTAAAACACCATCTGCGGTTCTTACTCTTGTCCAACCATCTGGAACAGGAAAATCTTCACGATTAGCAATAATATAGCTGTCTCCTTTTTCTACTTTTGCAAGTGTTTTTGAAAAGTCACTTGGTTTATATTTTACATTACTATTTTTAGAAGCTGTAGCAATATTATAATCTCTGTCTAAAGAGTCTACTGTTACAATATTCATGCTATCTTGATAATTTACTTTTACATTATAGATATCTTCTAATGCCGAAAAAGGAATGTAAAAGTTGTTTTCTTTTTTCATGACTGGCGCTTTAATAGTTGTATTACTACTGTTGACTTGAATCTGCGTCTTTCCTACTGGCAATGCTGCTAATTTATCATAAGAACTGGTAATAATTTGGTCATATTTATTATCATAGAAAATACTAGAGTCGAAAAAGTTTCCAACATCTTTACTTGAAATATAAATAATACCATTTTCAATGATAACATCATTTTTTAAACTTTCTGTCATATTTCTATTATTGATAACCAAATTGGTTTTTTCATATCTTTTTAAACTTACATGATTAAAAACAAAATATACAACTCCAATAATGATTGCTAAAATTGCAACCACTATCAAAATTTTTAGACCTGCTTTTCCTTTCTTTTTACTTCTTTTCGTTCTATCCGTATGTCTTGGCATATTTTCATTCATAGCATGCTTTGACTCGTTTTCATTCATTTCATGACTTGCCATTTTTTATATTCTCCTTCTTCTATTGTGATATTACAACTATATCATAACTTTATTTTTTAGTGAATACCATTTACTAAAAAACTTTTTTCTGTTATAATAGTTTTGTCATATTTTAGCAAGAAATAAAGGAAATAATAAAATATTAAGATTTTTTATATTTTTGTGTCAATGATTGTACTTTTCTTAAACATGGACTAAATCCATATATTTAAGGAGGTACTTTTTATTATGAGTAAAT
Organism: uncultured Clostridia bacterium; assembly: GCA_910589185.1. Taxonomy (GTDB): domain Bacteria; phylum Bacillota; class Clostridia; order TANB77; family CAG-508; genus CAG-273. Next base: position 61,122 of record CAJUSU010000006.1, on the reverse strand, counting down.
TATATGATAAATACATAAAACTAAAAGAAAAAAATTCTGATACTGTTTATCTTTTTAAAGCAGGTATTTTCTACTTAGCTCTTGGTGAAGATGCTGTACGTTTATCTGTTTCTTTAAAATTAAATCTTGGAAAACTAAATGAAGAAATCGAAAAAGTAGGTTTTCCGGTTTCTTGTCGTGAACGTTATGTTCGTCTTTTAGAAGCCCTTGAAATTCCTTTTCAATTTGTAGATGACACTTATGGTGTTATAGAAAATTATTCTGACTATTCCAATAATGAAAAATTAAAATCTATGATTTCAAAAATTCTTTCACTTGATTTTAATAATTTGACATTTAAAGAAGCTTTTGAGTTTTTAATGAGTACCCAAAAAGAATTGTCTGTGATTTATCCAAAGGAAGAAAAGAAATAATTAATATTTTTGTAATTTTTGTATAAATTCTACTTTTTTTGGAAAACATAGAATTGAACTAAAATAATATGGAGGTTGATTTTAAATGGGTATTGAAAAACATTTAATCATTACAGGAACATCTACTGTTTCTTGGAAAGATGCCGTTGTACAAGCAGTAAATGAAGCGTCTAAAACAATTGATTATTTATCTTGTGTTAAAATTTTAGACCAAAGAGCTAAAATAGACGGTAAAAAATTAGTACAATACTATGTTGACTTAGACTTGTCTTTTGTCATTGATAGAGATAGGGATAACTAGAAAGGAGAACTTTTATGAAACCAATTGAAACAAAACAAGAATATAGCGATTACGTGGATCAAAAGTCTCCTAACTCCCCTATACTAAAAAATTGCTTTAATGCTTTTTGGGTAGGAGGCTTAATTTGTTCTATTGGGCAAATTATTATGGATTTTTGTGAATATAAAGGAATGGACCAAACTTCAGCGTCAACTGTTGTTTCTATTATCTTAATTGCCGTTTCCGCTATTTTAACAAGTTTAAACGTTTTTAATAAAATAGGAAAATTTGCAGGTGCTGGCTCTCTAGTTCCAATTACTGGATTTGCTAATTCCATTGTTTCCCCTGCTATTGAGTACAAATCTGAAGGATATGTTATGGGTGTTGGTGGAAAAATGTTTACAGTAGCAGGACCAGTCCTTGTATTTGGTATTTCTGCTTCTGTTATTATCGGCATTATTGCAACATTTTTTCAGGGATAGGAGTGTGAAATTTTATGAAACGATTAGGAACACAAACGATACAATTTGATAATCCCCCTACTATTGTGTCAACAGCTAGTATTGTTGGACCTAAAGAAGCACAAGGTCCTCTCGCTAAATATTTTGATCAATGTTTAGATGATGAGTTTTGGGGTGAAAAAACATGGGAAAAAGCGGAAAGCAAAATTATAAAGGAAACAGTTAATATGGCAGTTACTAAATCTGGTATTGCTGCAACTGATATTGACTATTGCTTTGCAGGAGACTTATTAAATCAATGTATTTCTTCTAGCTTTGGTTTACGCGAATTAAATATTCCTTTTTTTGGAGTATTTGGCGCTTGTTCTACTTTTGTAGAAAGTTTATGTTTAGGAAGTGTCTTTGTAGAGTCTGGTGCTGCTACTAATGTGCTATGTGCAACATCTAGCCATTTTTGTAGTGCCGAAAAACAATTCCGTTTTCCATTAGAACTTGGAAATCAAAGGCCACAATCTGCTCAATGGACTGTTACAGGTTCAGGAGCTGCTGTTGTAAGCGCTAACGGTACAGGACCTTTTATCACGGCGATAACACCAGGAAAGATAGTGGATATGGGAATTAAAGATGCTAATAACATGGGTGCTGCTATGGCTCCTGCTGCATTAGATACATTAATTACACATTTCAGAGATACAGGCCGTAAGCCAAGCTATTATGATGCCATTATCACAGGTGATTTAGGATATGTAGGAAAAGAGATTGTCACTGAGCTAGCTGAAACTAAGGGGTACAATATTAAAAGCAACTATAACGACTGTGGTGTCCTTATTTTTGATAAGGAAAAACAAGATACACATTCTGGTGGAAGTGGCTGTGCTTGTGTCGGTACTACCTTCTCTGGCTATTTCTATAAACAATTGCAAGAAAAGAAATTAAACAAAATTTTATTAATTGCAACTGGTGCTTTAATGAACTCTATGAGTGCACAACAAGGTGAGAGTATTCCTGGTATTGCACATGCAATTAGTATTGAAAACTAATGTCAGTTTAGGGACGTTAGTTTAACTGACATTTTGGTAATAAATGGTAAAGTGTCAGTTTAGGGACAGATGTCAGTTAAACTAACGTCCCTAAACTGACAAAATTGGAGGATGATAAAATGGAATTTTTTCAGAGTATTGACTGGATGGGCTTATTAAAATGCTTTGTTGTAGGTGGATTAATCTGTATCATTGGTCAAATTTTAATTGATAAAACAAAGCTAACCCCTGCTAGAATTTTGGTACTATTTGTAACAGTTGGTGCAATTTTAGGAGGACTTGGCATTTACAAATATTTAATTGATTTTGCGGGTGCTGGTGCTACTGTTCCATTAACTGGATTTGGTGCAAACCTTGCTAAAGGTGCTATGCAGGAAGTTCAAAATTCTGGACTTTTAGGTGCTTTTATTGGTGGTGTTAAAGCTTCTGCTGGTGGAATTGCGGCTGCAGTATTCTTCGGGTACTTAGCTTCTTTGATTGCTAAGCCTAAAATTAAGAAACAATAATAGAATTTATACAAATTTTACAAAAATAAGGGATAAAAGCGTATTATCGTTTTTATCCCCTTTTTTAGAAACACTTTTTCAACTATTCCATAGTATAAATCTCTTTCAATAATTGTTTTGATGCTTCTGCTATTTTATCTTTATCTTTCAATTGTGATTTATCATAAAAGATTGGCTTTCCAAACTTAACTACTACTTTAGAAAAGTATTTCGGTCTTGCTGTAATATAGATAGGAATAATTGGCACATTTGCCATTGCTGCTATATATACTGCTCCATTTTTCACTATCCCTCTTTGTTTTTTGTCCTTTAATACCTTTCCTTCCGGAAATATCAAGAACCTTATGTTCTCATTCTCTTTTAATAGTTTTAGTGCTTTCCTCAAACTTTTGGTATCTGTTTTTTCTCTATCAACTTGGAATATATTATGATACTTTAGAAAATTTGCTACTAATTTATGTTTAAAAAGCTCTGACTTTGCCATTCCATATATATTCTCTATTTTTGGGTATATAAATACTGGATCATAAATTCTCGAGTGGTTTGGACAAATAAGACATTTACCATATTGTTTTAAGTTTTCTTCATTTTGATATTCTACTCTAAATAAGATTTTACATACTATAAAAATGATTATCTTCCTTATTGTGGAATACATTATTTTTCCTCATTTCTCACTTTCTTACTATTCTCCCATTGATTATATCATAACTTTTTTATTGTTTCCATTTATAAAGAAAACTCCTTATGATATTTTTTATCATAAGGATGTCCTTTTTCAATATATTTTCAAATTACACAAAATTTTTTACAGTCCCTTAATACCCTCAGGTCAACTAGATGACGTAGACAAGAGTTCGAAAACCCCAGTTAGAATACTTGGGCTCACCATTTGTGTAGTTAAAAAAGTAAAGGCGTGCCGACGCAAGAACATTTCGGCCGTTATAGTGATTTCCTCCCCTACCAGCCAAGGGATAAGATGAATTACTAGCATACGTGTAAGTAGAATGTTCAGTGCTCCACTCACTGAAATTGGAAGCCATATCGTGTATATTGCATACTACATCTCCTGATTTCCCTGTATCTGTCGCTTTAGTACTCACAGGTTTCTTATTTGCATAATTATTGTTTTTACTATACTCTTGAATAAATACAATTGCTGTATCCCATGCATAACTATTTACTAAGTCAGTTTCTATATAACTATTTTCACTGTACATTCTTCTTGCCTCTGATGCCGCATCTGATTGCGTAATACTTGTCCATGCTATTTTATTGTTTTGTGACTTTACTTTATCATCTGTTCCCTTACTAGCTTCATATCTTGCTAGGTAATATCCACTATTTACTTTCGCTTTTGTCACAAATTCTCCTATATCTTTAGCTGGTGTATTGTTAGAGCCCCTTACTAATTCTTGAAAATAATTTTCAAGAGTCACTACTTCAGTATAATTCTCTGGATTTTCTGATGTATATGCTGCTTGTTCTAAATCTGGTGTTCCATTTGTCTTATCAAATATATATCTTCCTAACGTTATAGTCGTTGTTGTCCCATCTTTATTTTTTATATCTCCGACTGGTATCCATACAAATTGATTTCCTTCTTCGTCTTCTATTACAATTCCGTCTTGTACTGCTGGAGTTCCATCTCCATTATAACTGTATTCAACTTTTTGGCTTTCATCTGTTCCTTCTGGTGAATTCGGTACTACTTTAAATCCTCCTGGAATTACTATAGGATTTCCATTTGCATCTTCTACTGTTTTATTATTTTCTTGTATCTTATCTACTATATCTGCTATTGTCTCATCTTTTATTGGTGGATTTGGTGTATTTCCTCCCTGGTTATTATCTCCATTACCTCCACCATATTCTTCTTTTAACTGATTTGCTAATTCTCCTAATAATTGTTGTTCATTTTTCATTGCATCTTCTGTCTGTTTCTTAGCATCTTGTGCTACTTTTATAATTCCATTATCTCCTAATACATAAAAAAGTGTTACACCTGCTAATATTAACAATATTATTACCGTTACAATAAGCGCTATTAATGTAATACCACTTTGCTTTTTCTCATTTTTTAATAAACCTTGTGTGTGTATATATACAGCCTCAGCTGTTTCAATTTTTTCATTTCCTCCGTTTCTCTTTTTATGCATTTTACATTTTGTTATTTCTTTTTCATGTTATTGCATAAGTCTTTTGTTTTACTATTTCCTAATTTTTCGAAAAATATTCTAGTGCCTATCCTATTTTTCATTTATCAGTTTATAACATTTTGTTATATTTTATCAATATATCAAATTAAATGTCAATATATTATTTGAAATATTAAAATAAAAATTGTTAATTTTGTCAAAAAAAAGAAATGCATCCCATGCATTTCTTAAACTTTTCTTTTTTTATTATTTTCTTATGGATTTAAAGCATCTCCTGCTGAAGTAGATAATTCATTAGCAATTTGATTCAACTCATCCATTGTTTTATTTTGTAAATCTTCTATATTATTTTTCGTCTTTTTTGTTTCATTTACTAATCCATCATCTCCTGTAAATGATGAAATGGTAACACCTACTAAAATCAAAAGTATTACAATAGTTACTACTAATACTATTAGAGTTATTCCTGCATTTTTTTTCATATATTGTTTATTTTTCATTAGTCTTCCTCCGTCATTTTCTTTCATATTTCGTATTACACACTTATTGTAATATTTTTTGCTTCAATTTGCAATAGTCTTTTTATACTTTTGCAAAAATAAAAAAATCTCATGCTAGGATTTTGTTTTCCTTTATGAGATTTTCTTTTTTCTTATTTTGCTTTTTTAGCTGTGTTTGCAATTTCTGCAAATGCTTTTTCGTCTGTTACAGCAATTTCTGCTAACATTTTTCTGTTGATTACTACATTAGCTTTCTTTAATCCATTGATTAATTGGCTATATGTTAAACCATTCATTCTTGCAGCAGCATTAATTCTTGCTATCCATAATTTTCTAAAATTACTCTTTTTGTCTTTTCTTCCTGTATATGCATAATTACCTGATTTCATAACAGCTTGTTTAGCCATTCTAAATCTATAATGTTTTGCTCCATAATATCCTTTTGCTCTTTTTAAGACTTTTTTATGTTTTTTACGAGTAATATTTGCTGTTTTTACTCTTGCCATTTTATTTCCCCCCTAATTAATTACCATATGGTAACATTTTTTTAATTCCTGCTTCACATGTTTTGTCAGCGTAAGCATCTTGTACTTTTCCTCTTGATTTTGCTCTACTTGTTTTATTTGCTAAAAGGTGTCTTCTATTTGATTTTGTTCTTTTTACTTTTCCTGTTGCTGTATAAGAATATCTCTTTTTAGCAGCTTTATTTGTTTTTAACTTTGGCATAATCTTTCCTCCTTTAAATTTTGTAATCTATTACTTATTAGCTTTTTTATTTCGCATAAATTAATTTGCTTTTTTCGCTAATATAATAAACATGTTTTTTCCTTCTAAAAGTGGTTTTTTCTCTGGAACAGAAATATCAGATAATTCTTCAATGAATTTATTTAATACTTGCTCTCCAAGTTTAATGTAGTTCATTTCTCTTCCTCTAAATTTTAAAGTAATTCTTACTTTGTTTCCGTCTTCTAAGAATTTTCTAGCATTTTTACTTTTGAATTCAAAGTCATGTTGTTCAATGTTTGGAGTAATTCTAATTTCCTTTAGTTCAAAAGTTTTTTGTTTTTTTCTAGCCTCTTTCTCCCTTTTAGATTGTTCAAATTTGTACTTACCATAGTTCATAATTTTACATACTGGCATTTCTGGATTTGGAGCTACCATAACTAAGTCTAATTTTTTTTCATAAGCTAAGTCTAATGCATCTTGTAAGCTCATGGCTCCTTTTTTTTCTCCATTGTCATCAATTACTTGAACTTTAGCAGCTCTAATTTGTTCATTAATTGGCAATTCTTGTTTGATATCAAACACCTCCGTTTATTTTCTTAAGCAAATAAAAAATGAATTGATAAAATCAATTCATAACTCAAATTCACTCATTTTTGTATTGCACAAAAATAGAGTAAAGTTATTAGCCTTTTCCCTTTGGTGAAGGCGAGCATGAATTGCTTCTTTTTTATTTACGTGTATTAGTATACTCCATTTTTGTTAAAATGTCAAGATTTTTTTCATAGTTCTTTGACTATTATATATATAATAGTCAAAGAACTATGGAAAATTTGGTTTGAGTAGTTGACTTTTCCCTACTTTTGTATTATAATAGCAAAGCATATGTATGATTATGACTTATTTTAATTGGCTTCTCCCCGGTAGCACTTTTAAAACAAGTTTCATATAAATTATATTTTGAAAAAATGAAATGGAGGATATGATTTACCATGAATAATACAACTTATAGTGTGAAAAAAAGTGAAATTGAAAGTAAATGGTATATAATTGATGCAGCAAATAAACCACTAGGTAGAGTTGCTACTGAAGCTGCAAAATTATTAAGAGGAAAACATAAACCAACTTATACAACTCATATGGATGTTGGTGATCACGTAATTATTATTAATTGCGCAAATGTAGTTTTAACAGGTAAAAAACTAGATCAAAAAATTTATAGAAGTCATTCAGGATATATTGGTGGAATGAAAGAAACTACTGCAAGAGAATTAATTTCAAAAAATCCAGGAAAAATGATGACACATGCAGTAGAAGGAATGCTTCCTCATACAAGACTTGGAAGACAAATGGCTAAAAAATTAAGAGTATATGCCGGAGCAGAACATGAAAATATCGCTCAAAAACCTGAAGTATGGGAGGTAAAATAAGATGGCAAAAAAATCTGATAAAATCGTATTTTTAGGAACTGGAAGAAGAAAAAAATCAATTGCTAGAGTTAGATTAGTAGATGGTAAAGGTTCTATTACAATTAATGGTAAAGCATTAGAAGAATACTTTGGTACTGATGTATTAAAAGTTATTGTAAAACAACCATTAGTTGCAACTAACACTTTAGATAAATATGATGTTATTTGTACTGTAAATGGTGGTGGACTTTCTGGTCAAGCTGGAGCAGTTCGTCACGGTATCGCAAGAGCATTAAATGAAGCTAATAGCGAATATAGACCAGCTTTAAAAACTGCAGGATTCTTAACAAGAGACCCTCGTATGAAAGAAAGAAAGAAATATGGTCTTAAGAAAGCTAGAAAAGCTCCACAATTCTCTAAGAGATAATTTAGAATTTTTAAAGAAACCCTTTCATATACAAAGGGTTTCTTTTTTATCTCTCATAATCTTGATCCTTATCCTCTTCTTTTACTTTATTTCCTTGTCTTAAATTTTGTAAATCTTTTGTACTTAAAATTTCTCCTAGATTAACACTTTTTTCATCAGGATTATATTCAAAAGATATATCAGCGACCACCTCGTATGGATCATTTTCTAAACCAGTTCCTTCTTGAAATTGTACATTTACTTCTAAGTTTCGTGACATTTTAGCAACATGTATTATCTGACGTAGTCTGTCTGCTGAATATATTTCTCCTGTTGCAGTTATATTATGTTCTAAATCTGTTTTATAATCTAGATTTCCTATTGTAATAACCATTGATGCATCATTATCAAGTTCTCTTAATTTCCCTTCCATTTCTTCTACTGTTTCCATGTTGCTTAATACTTCTTGTGCAAACTCTTTATATTCTCTTATTCTCTGTTTAGATTGCAAATCTCTATCTGTAAAATTATAATACATATTCTTGTCTCCTTTCTTGTTTTTATTATTTCTAATTTTAATAATTTCATTCATCTTTTAATGAACTTTCTTTTATAAAACAAAAAAATCGGAAGTATCAAAACTTCCGATTTTTTATTTTCTATATTTCTTCTATTAATTCTTGATATGGTTTTTGGACTAAGTCTTCTCCTTCTTTTTGCTTTTTGTTAATTACCCAATTATGTATGGCTCCTTCCGTTTCCTTTACTGTAATCTCTACTCCCCTTTCTTTTGCCATATTTTTAAATTTATGTACATCTGGATTTAACACATCATATGTTCCTGTATAAATTACTACATTTTCTAAGTTCTCAATTGGGCCATAAATTGGACTTACTAAGTAATTTCTAGTTTCTTCTTCTATTCCTGCATAAGAAATTCCTGCTAGTTTTAATGATTCTGCATTTAATTTTTTATCTTTTTCTTGTACTTTTTTAATTTCTGGATTTTCCATAGTTACATCTAGCCATGGAGAAATTAAAATTGTTTTGCTTGGCTTTTTCATATTATCTTGCCCTATTTTTTCTACCAATGCTAATGCCATTCCTCCGCCAGCAGAATCTCCCATAACGATTAAATTCTCTGGTTTTACCTTCTTTATAGTTTCTTGATATAAAGGTGTTATCATATCAAATACATCTGTATAATGATATTGTGGAGCTAATGGATAATCTACTACAATTACAGTTGATGCTGTCTCTTGTGTAAATTCTTCTAAAAATTTCCAATGCGTTTTACTTAATTCTGCAACGTAAGAACCTCCATGTAAATAAAAGACCACTTTCTTTGTTTTCTTTTTATCTTTAGGTGTTAATATAAATACTTTTTTATCTTGAAAATTTTCTTGTATAATATTACATTTTAAGTGAATATCCTCTGGTACCTTTGAAGTCCTATTACTTTTAAAAAAATACACATATAAAATAACTGATACTATTGCTATCATAAATAAAACTGCTGCAATAATTGCTACTATTTTTCCTTTTTTATTCATTATTCTCTTCCTTTACTTTAAAAGTGAAATTTCCTTTTTATTTTTTCCTTTATACTAATTTTTTCTGTTGCTTCCTTTTTCTCCTTTATTTTTTCAATTACATCTTCTATTAATAACGTGTTAATTTTAGGATACAGTGCCTTTTCTTCTTTTTTATAAATTCCATTTGTGACAACTGTATTGGGAATTCCTTGCTGTGTCAAAAAGTTAAAGAAATTTTTTTCTACATTATCATTTTGCAAAATAGAACTAATAGAAAACACTATATTATTTCCATAAGAACAGGTTGTACACTTGATTTTTTCAACACTTTCGGGTGCAATAATAAAGAAAAATTGGTCTATATATGGTTCGTATTCTGGCAAAAAATTAATTTTCCCTAAATTTGAAAATGTTGTTGTTGTATATTTTTGTATCTCTTTATATATCAATTTTAAAATGAGTTTTTTCATTGTTAGTGGTATCATTCGCACATAAATGCTATTACCTAGTCTTACAGTGTGTGCCATTGTTTTAGCCATTTCTTCTTTTTGCAACTTGTTTTTAAAATTATTTCTTACAAATGCTAAAATTAAATCAAAGTCAGTTAAATCCATTTGCTTCTTGTCTGCTACAATGGTCATATATGAAAAGAAGTTAGTCATTGTAGTAGATTCAAAGTATTTTTTTAGGTTTACTGGAATACATACTTTAATTGGCTTTTTACTACTTTTCTCTTTTTGTTGTTCTTGATAAATCGCATAAATTAATACTGCTGTAAAATATTCTGTTACTGTTACTTTTAACCTTCTACAAGTTTTAATGACTGGTTTTAAACTTATGAATCCATGTGTGACTCCAACTTGATATGGCAGTAATCTTGGTCCTTTTAAAATATATGCTTTTCCTGAATGGTCTTTTCCATGTAAATGTTTTTCATAATTTTTTAAATAACTGTCTTCACTATTTTGCGCATCTATATCTGCGTTTTTGACTGAGAATGGTTCTTTGAAAGTATTGGGATGTTGTAAATTTAAGTAATTGTATGTAATTACTTTTACAAATTCTATTGCTGTCCCCCCATCTGTTAAAGCATGAAATATTTCTATATTGATTTTGTTTTTATAATAGCTTACTTTAAATAAGTATCCATGGTTCATTCTTTTATCCATATAACGGCATGGATAAGTATCTTCTTTAAAAATGACTACTTCTTTTTCATTTTGTTCTAAATAATACCAAAAAAATCCTCTTTTTAAACATACCTTAAAAGTAGTAAAAATCTGAAGAGTATTCTCTACTGCTTGCTTTAATATTTTGGGATTAATTTCTTCTGTTAATACAACTGACATTCTATAGATACTGCTAAACTTTTTATTTCCTACAATAGGAAAGAGTTTAGCTGAATTGTCCAATCTTCTCCACTTTTCTTGATTTTTCATATATCCCCCTCATATTCTTTCTATAGTTTAAAAGGTTCTTTTTCTTCTGTCAAGTAGTTTATCATATTCTTTATAAAGTATTAATTTTTTAGATAAAAAATACAAGCCTTAATTTCCTAAGACTTGCATTTTATATTAATATTTGTCATTGTATACTGTTGCTTCTATTCCCTGCTTTTGTAGTCTCTCTACCATTTTATCTAATTTACTTTTGAATATCTTATTAAACCACTTTTCTTTTCCGAATCTCTTTACAATTGCTGGACTTATTGCATAATATATTTTTATAAATAATTTTCCATGCCATGTTTTATCTAACACGTTATCCCTAAATCTCCTTAATGTCCATACTTCTGGGCAATCATAGCTACCGTAAATCGCAGTTGCTATATAACACCCACCTACTCCAACAGTTTGTATTTGTGGCGGTATATAACTACTATCATATCTTTGAATTTCTTGAACGTGCTGATTATATTTTTCAATTAGTGGTGGTCTTAAATCATTTCTATACCATATATTAGAGTATACTGCACCATATTGATTATATCCTGATTTATATTTTCTTACTGCACAAATTTCGCAATAATATATAACTAGATTTTTGAGAATAGCTATATAAATACTTCGTGCATCTTTACTTGTATCTACAAGATTTTTATGTAGTAATCCTATCGCATACTCATCAACATTTATGCAACGCTGTATTCTTTCCCAATATTCTGATGCTGCATTATTAGGTTCCCAAAATCTCTGATAATGTTTCATAGCAGTATTACCAAATGCAACAGTAACACCATTAATATCTCTTGCCATATCAATTTTTATTTGATTTATATCTATATCTTTGATTTCTAAAACTCTTATAAGATTAAAAGCATTTTTACTCGCCTTAACAGTTTCGTCTATTCTAAAATTTCCTAAAGTTGACTGCCATGCAGCACATACTCCTTTTTTGTATACAGCTTTCCAATCATCTGGATTTAGTTCTAGCATTTTGTCATAATATTCATAGGCTTCCCTATATAACTTATCTTTAAAAGACCTTTCTGCTAGTTTTTTATAATTATCGTATTTTTTTGCATTATCTACTTTTACTGCCATTGTTTTTTTGGTTTCTTCCAAGAAATATCTTGTTCCACAATATTGGCAAATAAAGACGCCATCTTTCTCTACAAAATCATTTGCTCCACATAATTCGCATTTAATAGCTCTCATATCTTTCCCCTTTATTTTTTTCCTTCTATCTATAGTTTAAAATGTTAATACCTTTATGTCAAGTAGTTTGTCTTATTCTTTATAAAGTATCATTTTTTATTAAAAAAGCAAAAATTCCAGCGATTTCTCGCTAGAACTCTTGCTTTTGGCTCCTACTTTAGGGGTGCCTTTCGGTCATTTCTTCTGGTACCGGTCGATTTTAAAGTATCTGCCATTTCGGTGAATTTTCTCGCCTTTTAAGCGAAGTTCATCTTCCACCATCTGGCAGAACTGCTCCTCCTGCGAGTAGGGAATTCCACTGGTTTCAATTTCCCGGCTATAGGGATTGTTATAATGAAACTCCTTCTCGTACAGGCGCCGTGCTTCTTCCGAAGCTTCCACTTCCAGTTCCATGGTGCTCATTTCATCCAACATGCTAAGACCTCCTAAAAAGTTTTGTACTTTCTATTATACTACATTTATTCAATAATATCAATTGCCTTGTCTGTATTCATTCCCTCTAGATTATAATAACTGTTTGGAACTTCTCCAACAATTAATCCTTCTGCTAATAACACTTGATTGACTATTTGCTCTTCCATAGTTTCAAATGGTGTTAAAATTACAACATTACATTTAATTTCTAAATAAATTTTGTGCAAAGTCTGATTAATTCCTGCTGCAACAAATTCTGATTTGAGTTCTGTATCTAAATTTCCTGTTATCTCCATTTTAATATTTACATTCGGTCCTCTTCCTGCAAACAAATTACTTCCTAAAAAGCTACCTAATCGAATGCTAAAGCTGTTATTCTCGCTTTTTTCTAAGGCTTCTTGCATGTGGACAGGAATGTCTGAAATAATTTCATTGACTGTAATGACATTGGTTCCTACCATTTTAATATTGCCATTTTCGTCTTTTGTAATAATTAATAAATCATCATAGGTATATTTTTTCATAACCTCTGTTGCTTCATTATTTGACACCTTAGTAGCAATTGATTTCGCCATATTTCTACATTGTTGTTGCATAATTGGCTTGATGGACTGTATTACAAAGTAAGCAAAAGTAAACCCAATTAAAACAATACAAACAATTTTTATTAATCTTCTTTTTTCTTTTTCTTTTGGAGAATTCTTCTTTGGTAAAAATTGTGGTATTCTTATTTTGCTCCTACTAAAAATCTTTTCATCCATGGTATCTAGGAATAAATAATTGCTTGCCTACTGGTATGCTATCTACATCTTCTATTCCATTTACTCTCGCAATATCTTCTACTGTGCTTCCAAATCTTTTGGCAATTTTCCATAAAGAGTCTCCTGGTTTAGTAAAATAAATTACCATACTGTACTGACATTTATTTCTGCATTCTTCTTCTTGTATTTCTTCAATAATAGAAATACTACTATTTTTAGAACTAATTGCTGTGAAAGTTAAATCTACTTTTATATCAATGCTTTCATCTGGCATCACTATAAAATCTTGTAAACTAATTTCTACAATTGTGTCAACACTCATCTCTGGCTTCATGCCTTCAAAATCCATTGAAAAGTTAAATGGAATACTAATTTGCTTTGTTTCAATTCCATTATTTGAGCCTGCACTATAAATAAAGTTTAGTTCTACTTCTCCTTCATATAAGATACGACCATTTAGCGTATTTTGTTTACTGATGATTGGATATACCTCTACATCATAAATTTTACGTGGTCCAATTTCAGGAAGCATTTCTTTTTCACGTATACTACATACTTGCTGTCTACTTTCTTTTTGTCCAATAACACGAATTCGTTTTTGCGAAAAGTTTAATGTTTTTGTTGGACTATATAAATCTTGTATCATTTTAAGTTCTTTATTTTCATAAGCTTCACAATATGCTTCAATTTCAGCTTCAATGTATACAGAATGTTCTTCTACATTATTTGGTTTGACAATTAGGTTTTTAATTTCATACTTAACATCACAAGTATGCTCTTCACTGATATTTGGTAAATCAATAAATCCCATAATTGGAATTTTTCCCTCTGTAATATTAATTCTATTATCTTCTGTTAAATATAGAATCTTGGTCTCTAGCTCTGCTTTTATCAATATTTTATTATAGCTAATTTTCGTATCTTTGTTTACTATCTTTAAGTCTGTTTTCATTATTTCTACTAAATTATCTGTTTGTTCAATATTAAAAGTATCTTTGGCATATAATTTAGTATTTCCTGTTCCTATCAAAGAATTAATTTGAAAATCTTGATTTAATAATTGTATATCTTTCAAATTTTGAATTTCGCTTACGTATTCTACTGTTTCATTAGAAGAAACTTTTGCTTCTACCTCTATTATTGCCTTCATATGAATCTTTCTACCATTTAATACCTTACAGTCCAAACTTTTTAATACTAAGTTTGTATCTAAAGACATATTGCTAGTAGCCTTTTCTATCTCTATTGTTTGAGTAAAATCTAAATTAGTATTTAATCCTCTTACTGCATTTTCCTCTTGTGTATCAGCTAAGTACATAATATAAGTATTGATACAACCATCTAATCGAACTTTTCCATCTAATATCTCTTTTTTATACATACAAATAATTCCGCTGGTACTAATGACATTTAAAATATCAGGTTTTATATCAGGTACAATGCAATCCTCTTCTATTAGAATAGTATCTGTTTTTTGGTCAATAATTTGGTTTAATACTAAGCTGTCTTTTGCGGTTTCTATCGCCATTTTCTGATTACCTCCTTTAAATTGTGTTTTATTTATATATATTGACAAGGTATCAAAAAAAGAACTAACAAACTCTAAAATTTGTTAGTTCTTGTTATATACTATGAATTTATTTTCTTTGGTTACCTAAGAATTCTTTTGTAACTACTTGCTTTTGTTGCTTTGTGTTTCTTTTTCTTTTGTAACGTTTGTCATTCGTTACTTGAAAGTTCTTTTGCTTTTTATAAAATTTTCTTTGGTTTCTTTACTTCTGTTGCTGGTGGAATTAATGGACTATATCCACTTCCATCAAAAACGTCTACTTCTACTGTTCGAGTTAAAACGTCTGTATAACTGTAGGTAACATTTCTATTTTCTTCTTCATACTTAATAACAAAAATATTAGGATATGTTTTTTCTATTGTAGCTTCTTTTTCAAAGGTTTTACATCTTCCAAGAGAACCTTTGACAATTATCTTTTGTCCTACCATTTCATTAATGTCTGTTTTTAAGCTTGTAATATCATTTGGGCAAATCATGTCATCACCTACCTATTTAAGATAGGCAAATTATATCATTGGGCATAAACCTTGTCAAAAGCTGTTTGTTCGTGTCGTTTTTTTGTATTGCTTTGTTCCCAACGGTTTCGTTTAATTATTCTTGTATTATTACGTTTATATTACATTTATGTTACAAAGCTGTAATATTTCCTTTTATATCCATAAGATTTTCTTTCTACCCTTTGCTCCCGTACCGCTTATGCCTCTTTGGCCTCCTCTTAGTTCATCCTCAATATCTTTAATAGTAACAAATTTTTCTTCACTTGTTACTGCAATTTTTTCTGCCACAATTAATGGGTCTATAAAGTCAATTAATATTCTAGCTGGCGAAGAAGCAAAATTGGCACCTGCTAACATTAAACCTTCATAATAGCTTTGACATGCTCCTGCAAAAATAACTAAGTCCTTCTTTAAATTGGCCTTCCTTGCTTCTTTTACAGTTCTAATAAAGTATTTTGAATTTCGATAATTATATAAATCATTGAAATTACTTCCTTTTTTTATCATTCCATCATGTCCTGTTATTACTAAGATATCTGGTTGATACTTTTGAAGTAAACTTGCCACATAAAATGGTTGCTTTCTTTCTGGAATGTTTTTTACAATGGCATTTAAGCCTATCTTTTTATAATATCGACTTGATTTTTCACTATATTTTTTGTCACCATCAAGGTGTAATATTTTTCCTGTATAAACAATTGCCTTTTCCCTAAAAAGTTGTCTTGCTTTATTTTTTCTTTCTTGTATATGTCCTTGTATTCTTTTAGTTACATTTTCCTCTAAGATTTTGACATGCTCTGCTACTTGCACCTTTTCCATTAGTTCTAAATCATCTAAGTCACTGTCAGCTTGTACTCTAACAGTTAATCCCTTTAAAATCGCAAATTTACTATTATGTGTTTTGATAATTCGTTCTACTACAAATGCAATGTCTTTTCCATAGGAAATTCTCCCTACAATATCTCCTTTTTTTATTCTATTCATATCATAACATCCTCTCGGCTAGCATTCTTTGTTATGATATTCTATGTCGTTTCTTGTAAAAAGGTGTCAAAAAAGTTATTCCAATACGCTGAAATAACTTTTAATTTTAATATTTTATTTTGTTGTGCTGAAATAAGTTTTATATCAAAAACTTTGTCTTATCTACCTTAATTTCTGCTAGTTCCTCCCTATATGCCCATTGTTCCTTTTTAGTAAAATATTTTAAGAATAGTTCTTCGTTGTATTCTAATAAATGTTCTTTTACATAAATATAGCAATACCTTACTAAGTCTAAGTAAAACGCTTTGTTCTTTAGGCTGTCAATTTGTTCCACTTTTTTAAATCTCTTAAAACGTGATTGGAAAATAGAACAAATACCTTTGATGTAAGTTTGATTTCCCATGTAGTCTACTTCTATCCATAGTTTCATAATAGCTAGCATTTTATCCATAAGTTCTAAAATATACCCTTCTTGTTCATCCATTGCACTAATAATAATTTTAAAGAGGTTTGTACCAATCTTTTCTTCTAAATCTTTCTCATCTGCTTCTTCCATCATTTTAAACATTTTCTTGGTATCTTCGTTATAATTTTTGATTTGCGTTATTATTTCATTTCCTTTGTATTCTCCAAAATCATGGAAAAGTGACTTTACAATTACTTGGTATATGTCTATTGTTTCTCCCATTTCTTCGTTTAAGTATTGTGAAAATACAGTTCCTATTACTGCCATTGTGTATTGATGTGCTAAAACATTTTCAGGTACAGTCGTCGTAAAGTTTGAATAGCGATAAACATCTTTTAAATTGAGTACTACTTGAAGTAACTGTCCATATTGAGTATTTCCTAATCCTTTTGCTTGTATACTTTGTAGAATTTTCCTTTTTTCTTGATAAAACAAATCATTTTCTTCTATTGTTATTTCTAATATCTTTTGAGTTTGCTCTGATAAATAGCTTTGTGCTTCTACATTTCCTCTTTTTGTCATCTTCTCTAAAATAGCTATCTCTGCTACTTTTTCGCAGAATAATAATAACTCTTTATATGGATTATTTTCCATAACTTGATATTGATACTTTAGTTTTGCTAATATTCTATTCTTAAATTCAAATTTTTCTATAATTAATTTATCAATTACTTCATTGTAAAATTCAAGTTGTGATTGATCCGTAATTTCTAATGCTAAATTTCCTGTTTCTCCATAAATAATCTGCTTTAACAAGTAATTCATTAAAGTATCTATCGCTAATCTAGCTTTTTCGTTTCTATCTTCTAATATTTTTACATATAAATACACTGCTAGCATTGATTTATCAATGATGGTATATTTGTCATTAATGGTTTGTAGAATTTTTGAGTTATAACTAATCTATACTGCTTAAATAGATTTTAAATAAGTCATCTAATATAATTTCTTCCATTTTTTATCCCTTTCTATATTGTAGCTAGCTTCTCATTTAACTTTTGATAAATTGGCTTCATACATTCTTCCTCTGTAATTTCTACTACCTTATCAATATCTATCCACTTAACTCCGCTATTTTCGTCAGATTTTATTCTTGTCTTTTCATTTTCATCCACTTCTAATAAAAAGCAAGCATCTAGATGTAAATGAGCTGGTACATAATTTTCTCTTTTTATGTGGCTATTTACAGCCACTATTTCTAGTGAACTAATCCCATTACTTAATACTTTAAAATGTTCTAGTCCTGTTTCTTCTTGTGCTTCTTTTAAGGCTACTCTTAATAAATCGCTATCTCCATCACAGTGTCCTCCTGTCCATGCCCAACTTTGATAAATATTATGATATACCATTAATACTTTTGTCCTTTCTTTATTTACTATCCAATTAGATGCTGTAAAATGGCAAACTTTATTTTCTCTTGTTAAAACATCTTTATAGGTATCTATTAAATGAAGCATTATCTCTTTATCTGCTCTTTCTTGCTCGTTATATGGCTCAAAGCCTTCAATTTGTTCTCTTAAATTCATTTTTCTTTTCTCCTTTTTTATTATCTTATCACAAATAATTGAAAAAGCAAGAGCTATTTGCTCCTGCTTCTAAACTATATATTTTTAATATTTTTCCTTTTGAAAACAAGATAAGTTGGTACTAACATAATAATCATGTAGATTATGATAATCGCTATTGAAAATCCCATAGTTAATCCCTGAAACTCTGGTAATCCTCCAAAGAAATATTGTGTCAAATCCCAATTTGGTGTTACAAAAAATCTAATCCACCAAAGGTTAAATGCTTGCGCAAAAGCATTTACTAAAGATGAGCCCATCGATCCTAATAGTGTAATTGCTATCGCTAGAGCAGAATTAGCAAATATCGTACTTAGTGAAAATGCTAAAGTTACAAGTAACACATAAATTGGCAATTTTCCTAAAGTCTGCATAGCTAAATATTGAATAGTACTCATTTCTTGTAATTGGTTAGTTGTATGGTCATATACCACTGTTGGCTCTCCAAAGCTATCAAATCCTTGAATCATTCCTCCTACTACAAATTGCATTAACATTACAGATAGAATAACAATGATAAGCATAATGAGAGAAGTAATGAATTTTGCTGTTAAAATGGTTCTTCTTTTATATGGCTTGATTAGTAGGAGTTTTACTGTACCTTTGTTAAATTCTTCGCTAACAATGGTTCCTGCAATCATAACAGCCATAATAATAATAAATATTTCAAATTCTGAGAATACATTTAATAGTACTGCCTTTGCTGTTGAACTATCTCCTGTTCTTGTACCATTTTCAATATCATACTGGCAAATCGCGGCTTTTTCTAAATTTTTATAATATTGTTGTTTATTTTGATATTGATCTTTTTCACTTAATCCAGTTTGATTAGTATTTTCATAATTTCTAATGTCACTTTTACTCATTTGATACATAGATAAGCACTGGTTATAGTAATCATATCCATAGCAAATATCTTTTTCTAATCTCCAATTAATGACTTGTTTCGTGTCTTCTAATTCAGCAATTTGATTTTCTAGTTCATTTATTTGTTCTTGGCTAGTTGCTGTTTGTTTTAATTTTCTTTGCTCCTCTAGACTTGCTTCTACATTTCTTAGTTTTTCCTTTGTAAAGTATTTCCAATCACCTAAGTCTAATTTTGCCACAAAATCATCATACTTTGCTTTTGCTTGATTTTGTTCTGCTTGGCTTGCTCCCATATATTCACAATGTACCATTTGGTCGATTAATTCATAACCTTGCTCTTGAATAATTTTTGCTTGCCAAGTTCCTCCATCTCCGTATTTTTGAATAAGCTTGCTCGTTCGTAGCTGAGTTTCATAACTTAAGTACATCTCTTTATTCTCTGTTGTTTTTAAATCAATTCCTTTTAACTGTTCTTCATAAAATTCAATTTCTCCACCTATGGCATAAGTATAACTATCATTTGACATTTGATAAATAAAGTTAGCTATGATTATAAATGCTAGAGTAATTGCTAAAGTAATATAAATGCTTTTCTTTTTACTAATTTTTGTTAACTCATTTCTAATTAAATTAATCAATTGTGTTACCTCCTGTCTTTTTTAAGAAGGCATCTTCTAATGACATCTTCTCTTCATAAATACCATAAATTTTCACATCATTTTTTACTAATTCTTTTACCGCTTCTGGTACTTGCTCTTTTGATATATCTACAATTGCTTCTGTTTTTTGCTTAATTTCTGCTGGATACCCCAATACTTCTTTTAGCTTTTCTGCGTTGTCTACCACAAAATGATAATGAATTTGGTCGGTTTCTTTTACCTTCTGCATATCCGTTGTTTCAATAACATTACCATTTTGAATAATACACACTTTATTACAAAGTGTTTCAATTTCTGCTAAGTTATGGCTAGAAATGAAGATTGCCATATTTTCTTTTTGGGCTAATTCACGAAGCAAATCTCTCATTTCTTTAATGCCTTCAGGGTCTAAACCATTAGTTGGTTCATCTAAAATTAAAAGCTTTGGTTTGTGTAAAATTGCTTGTGCTACCCCTAATCTTTGTCTCATTCCTAAAGAGTATTTAGATACTTTGTCATTAATTCTGTTGTCTAATCTAACTAGCTTTACTACTTCCATAATTCTCGCTCTATCCACTCCGAGATACATATTCGCTACTAGTTTTAAATTCTCAAAGCCAGTTAAATACATATATAAATCTGGATTTTCAATAATGGCTCCTACTTTTTCAATGGCTTTGGTAAATTGTTTTTCAATATCATAACCATTAATACTAACGCTTCCACTCGTAATTGCCTGTAACCCTAAAATTAATTTGATAGTAGTTGTTTTACCTGCTCCATTTGGTCCAATAAAGCCTAAAATATCGCCTTGATACAACTCTAGAGATACTCCTTTTAAAATTTCTTTTTTGCCAAACTTTTTGTGCAAGTCTTGGCATTTTAATACTAATTCTCCCATTCCATCCTCCTTGTCTTAAACTGCTTTTATTCTAACACTGAATTATTAAGAAACAATATATTATTTTCTTAAGATTTTCTATATTCTAGGAAATTCCCTATCGGTTCTTTTCTATCTTTGATAAATAAAAATATATAGCGCGTCTCCAATACACAACCACTCTTGCCCAGAATCTTCTAACATTTTCTTTTCTTCTACTCCTACATCAACGTATTTTAATCTTCTGCCTGTATAGAAATAGATTACTCCTTTAGCTGACCACCAACACTTAGTAGCATTAAATACTGTTGTATTTGGATTTAAATAATTTGGCAAATATAAATTTCTATTATGTGATGTCGTAAATATACGTCCTATTTTTGTTACTTTTATACCTGTTTCTTCTTCATATTCTTGCATATGTGCTTTTATTCTTTGACATTCTTCTTTCTCTACTTGATTCATCATTTTTCCCTGATGAATGATAGTAATATATTGATATAAATTACAACTTCCATATAAAGTAATTACCGCTATTGCCATAATCTTAAGTATGTTTTTCTTTTGGAGGAGGTCTGTTGTGACATATAGATATAGGTACAAAATTCCTATTAATGCGCCTAAGCTAAATCGCATTCTAGGTGCCCAAAAGGAACTTTTAGAAAGTACAGAACTTGCAAAGCTACTTGCTATGACAAATGCAATTAGTATAAACCATAATGCAATCTGTTTTCCACTTTTCTTTTTATACTTTTGTACAATCGTAATCACTGCTATTATTACAGTTATCGATAAAAAGATAAGTAACCAATTTTTTGGTAACATACCACAAGTGTTTGTTAATGTTTTTGAATTATTAGTTAGAATGGTTAAAATATTTTCAAAAATATTGGTACTTAATCTGTTTTGATTAGTATGAAAATAGATAGTAAATAATTTTACACAGCCTAAGTCTACTAGCCCTGCTATTATCACTAATCCCCCACTTAATATTACATCTCTTACTATATAAATCACTCTATCTCTATTTTTGAAAATCGAATATAATAAAACTAAAACAAGAAAAAATCCGATAGTTCCTTGGTAGCATAGCATTCCACTAATTACACAGAAAGCGCTTTTCCAAAGATAGCCTTTTTTTCTATCTACTAGTATATTAGCACCTATGGTATATAGTAAAAGGCTTACCGCCATAACAATACACTCTATAAAATATAGTTGTTCTAGATACATAAA
Source organism: uncultured Clostridia bacterium (assembly GCA_910589185.1). Taxonomy (GTDB): domain Bacteria; phylum Bacillota; class Clostridia; order TANB77; family CAG-508; genus CAG-273. The sequence goes on along the minus strand of CAJUSU010000006.1, from coordinate 39,155 downwards.
ATTAAAAATAGTTACATAACTAAGGACTAATACTAGTATTTCTATCCATTTATTCTCTATTTTTCTATATCTCTCTATGCTATTTTTTAATAAGATAACTCCCACACACGATAGTACAATTGCTACCAATAAGGTACCTATAACGTAAGCTATGATTGGAATATTTAATTTTAAAACTAGTAAATTTAATAATCCCATTATCATTCTTCCGTCTGAAAAGGAATTATCCATAGAATATCCTTCTAACCCCTTTTCTATAATGTTATAAGTGTCTGGTATATAATGTCCTTGTAAAAAAGGAAGAAAGATAAGGCAAGTAAATACTATTAAAATGAAACATATTAAGACGTCTTTTTTGTATTGTGCTAGTTTTAGCTTTTGTTCCATATTTTTGTTTTATCCTTTCTATATTGCATTTTGCAATAGTATATCATATTTGTTCCTATTTTTCTTAATATTTCAATAAATAGATTAATTTTTCAAATTTCGCTTGTGTTTCCTCAAATAGTATGCTACAATAACCTTGGCTTTAGAAATAGAGCTTAAATGAATTTAATTATTTTATCGACTATTTCCCTTCTTGATTATGATATTAAAAAGGTTCAATGGGTCAAAAATATTAAATGTCAAAAATTAAGAAGGAGGTACTTCCAAATGGCAGACAAAACTTTAGTATGTAAAGATTGTGGAGCTGAATTTGTTTTCACAGAAGGTGAACAACAATTCTACGCTGAAAAAGGTTTTACAAATGAACCTCAAAGATGCCCAGAATGCAGAAAAGCTAGAAAAGCTCAAAGAAGAAATTTCAATAACGAAAATAACTAATAAAAAAACCTGTTACTCTTAAGTAGCAGGTTCTTTTTTATTGTGCAAGCCTCAAAATTCTTATATTGCTTCTTTATCATTATGGCTATATTTCAATTTTGTTGCCATTCCTCCCCTAATATGTCTTTCTGCTTTATTTTCGTCTAGTATTTCTCTCACCTCATGTGCTAATATCGGATTTATCTTAAGTAGTCTTTCACTAACATCCTTGTGTACAGTACTCTTACTTACTCCAAACTTTCTAGCTGCTCCCCTAACAGTATCTTTACTATCTATAATATAGTGTGCTAAATTAACTGCTCGTTCTTCGATTGAACTATTCTTTTCCAAATGAAAAACCCCCTTAAAATACGCTGTTTTGTACATTGTATTCTATGATGGGTTGTATTAGAACTTTGGAAGTTTAACATTTTCTCTTTTTATTTTTACTAACTTTCGACATTTAATGTCATTTTTTGTCGAAAGTTGTTATATTTTTTATTTAACTTTCATTTCCTATTTTTTTCCAACTTTTCTAAACTTTTCTGCTTTATTTTTCGCATATTTTATCATTTTTGTTTCACAATAATAGAAAGATATCATATCACATTTATTTATTAATTTTAACTCTTCTGTTTCTGTGAAGTTTATTAAATAAATGCTATATATAAATCATAATATATAGGTGGAGGGAAAAATATGGCACTTGATTATACCATTATTGGGGAAAGATTAAAGAAAGCAAGAACTGATAAAAAAATGACACAAGAAAGACTAGCAGAAAAACTAGATGTTTCAATTGCATTTTTAAGTAGAATCGAAAGAGGAAATTCTCATGTTAATCTAAAAAGATTAAGCCAAATCTGTGAAATTTTAGGAGTTTCTGAAGGATATATTTTAAACGGTGCATCTAGTAATTCAGAAAATTACCTAACTTCTGAATTTAATGATATTTTAAATAGCGTTTCTCCTGAAAAGCAAAAGTTGATTTATAAAATCGCTAAAGTCATTTGTGAGGAAGAATAATTTTATTAAAAATACGGCATACTAAGGTAAGAAAGGTACTTTCTTGCCTTTTTATTTTAGCATTTTAGCGCTTCGCTTAAAAATTCAAAAAAATGTTGCTAATTGTCACAAGTTATGATATGATAAGTAAGATATGGATTAGGTATTTAAATACCTATCTTTCATGTCAAATGATTATAAAATTAAAAAGGAGGCTTTTTTTATGGACTTTAAACAATGGGACAGTTTTAATAAACAAGGCGAATGGACAAAAGAAATTGATGTAAGAAGCTTTATTCAAGCTAACTATACACCATATGAGGGTGATAGCAGTTTCTTAAGTGGTCCAACTGAAAAAACAACAAAATTATGGGATAAGGTTTTAGACCTATATAAGAAAGAAAGAGAAAATGGTGACGTATTAGATGTAGATACAAAAACTCCATCTGGTGTTAATCGTTACGCAGCTGGATATGTTGACAAAGATTTAGAAGAAATCGTTGGTTTCCAAACTGACGCACCACTAAAAAGAGCAATTATGCCAAATGGTGGTATCCGTATTGTAGAAAAATCATGCGAAAGCTATGGATATAAAGTAGATGAAAATATAGCCCATATTTACCATGATTTAAGAAGAACTCATAATGATGGTGTATTTGCAGTTTATACACCTGAAATTAGGGCAGCTAGAAGCTCACACTTAATTACTGGTCTTCCAGATGGTTATGGACGTGGAAGAATTATTGGTGATTACAGAAGAGTTGCCCTATATGGTGTAGATGCTTTAATTGCAAGTAAAAAAGAAGAATTAGACCTTTTAGATAGAGATGAAATGACAGAAGATTTAATCCGTCAAAGAGAAGAAGTTTACGATCAAATTTTAGCTTTAAACGATTTAAAAGCTATGGCTCAAACTTATGGATTTGATATTTCAGAACCTGCAAATACAGCTAAAGAAGCTATTCAATGGTTATACTTTGGATATTTAGGTGCTATTAAAGATCAAAATGGTGCTGCTATGAGTTTAGGTAGAACATCTACTTTCTTAGATATCTATATTGAAAGAGATATCAAAAATGGAAGCTTAACAGAAGAAGCTGCACAAGAATTAATTGACCAATTTGTTATGAAATTAAGAATGGTTCGTTTCTTAAGAGCTCCTGAATACAATGCTTTATTTAGCGGTGATCCAGTATGGGTAACTGAAAGTATTGGTGGTATGGGAGTTGATGGAAGAACTTTAGTTACTAAAAATAGTTTCCGTATGCTTCATACTTTAGTAAACTTAGGACCAGCTCCAGAACCAAACTTAACAGTATTATGGTCTACTCACCTACCAGAAGGATTTAAAAAATTCTGCTCAGATATTTCTATTAAAACATCTTCTATTCAATATGAAAATGATGATTTAATGAGAGTAACTTTAGGAGACGATTATGGTATTGCATGCTGCGTTTCAGCTATGAAAATTGGTAAACAAATGCAATTCTTTGGAGCAAGAGCAAACCTTGCAAAAGCTCTACTTTACGCTATTAATGGTGGTAGAGATGAAAAGAGTGGAAAACAAATTACACCTAAATTTGCACCAATTACTTCTGAATATTTAGATTATGATGAAGTAATGGAAAAATTTGACCATATGATGGAATATTTAGCAAAAACTTACGTAAAAGCTTTAAATATGATTCACTATATGCATGACAAATATTCTTATGAAGCATTAGAAATGGCTTTACACGATAAAGAAAGAGACATTTTAAGAACTATGGCTTGCGGTATCGCAGGGTTCTCAGTTGCAGTTGACTCTTTATCTGCTATCAAATATGCAAAAGTTAAAGTTATCCGTGATGAAACAGGCTTAGCTGTTGATTATCAAGTAGAAGGTGACTTCCCTAAATACGGAAATGATGACGACAGAGTTGATGATATGGCAGTTGAATTAACAAAAACATTTATGAAAAAAGTTGAAAAACATGCAACTTACAAAAATTCAAGAGCTACTATGTCTATCTTAACAATCACATCTAACGTAGTATATGGTAAAAATACTGGTTCTACACCTGATGGTAGAAAAGATGGTGAACCTTTCGGACCTGGTGCTAACCCACTACATGGAAGAGACACAAACGGTGCTTTAGCTGTTATGAACACTATTGCTAAACTTCCTTACGAATATTCAGAAGATGGTATTTCATATACCTTCTCTATTACACCAGGAACTCTTGGAAAAGATGATGAAACAAGAGTAAACAACTTAACAAGTATGTTAGATGGTTTCTTTGCACAAACTGGACATCATATCAATGTCAATGTATTTGATAGAGCATTACTAGAAGACGCTATGGAACATCCTGAAGAATATCCACAATTAACCATTCGTGTATCTGGTTATGCAGTTAACTTTACAAAATTAACAAGAGAACAACAATTAGACGTTATTCATAGAACAATTCATGAAAGAATCTAGGAGAAAAAAATGAACGCACGAGTACACTCATTTGAATCTTTTGGAACAGTAGACGGACCTGGTATCAGGTTCGTCATGTTCTTACAAGGATGCGCTTTAAAGTGTAAATACTGTCACAATCGAGATACTTGGGATCGTCGTTGTGGTACAGAATACTCTTTAGAGGATATTTTAACTAAAATTGAAAAATACAAAAACTATTTTAAGCCTTCTGGTGGAGGTGTAACAATTAGTGGTGGAGAGCCATTACTACAGTTAGATTTTCTATTAGAACTCCTCCCTATTTTAAAACAAGATGATATTCATGTCGCTATTGATACTTCTGGTAGTTTTAATTTGACTGAAGATATTAAAAAAGTGATTGATTTAGCAGATTTATTTTTATTAGACATTAAATGTATTAATGATGAAATTTGCAAAGAATTAACAGGAGTTTCTAATAAGCAGGAGATTGCTTTTGCAGAATATTTAAATGTTATTTCCAAGCCAATGTGGATTAGACAAGTATTAGTTCCTGGCATTACAGACCACGAGGAAGATTTATTAAAATTAAAGGAATTTTTAGCTAGTTTGTCTAATGTTGAAAAAGTAGAAGTCTTGCCATATCATGACATGGGACGTTTTAAATGGGAACAATTAGGTTTAAAATATGAGTTAGATGGTGTACCTGCTGCCACGTCAGAAGATGTGGAAAGGGCTAAGAAGATTTTGGGAATATAACCTATAAAAAGACGAGTAAACTCGTCTTTTTTTGTTATTCCATTATATCTCCACTCTTTGTTACTCTTTCACAACCTTTTTAAGTCCAAACGTAATAAAATAAATTATACCTGAAATCAATACTATCATAGGACCTGTTGGAATGTTCCAATAGTAAGACATAATCAAACCTGTTATTCCTGAAAATAGCGAAAATAATACTGATATGAAATGATAACTCCTCATATTTTTTGCAATATTTCTACTAGAGGCTGCCGGCAAAATTAGTAACGAATTGATTAGCAAAATACCTATCCAGCGAATAGAAATCATAACAATAATTGCAATTAAAACTACAAAAATATTATCAATTAATTTTGTATTCATTCCCCTACTTTTTGCTAATGTAGAATTAATACTTGTTACATTTAGCTTATTAAAGGTAAAGTACCAAAACACTCCTACTGCGATAAATGCTAAAAGTAAATATAAAATCTCACTATTGCTAATACTTAAAATATCTCCCACTAAATAGCTAGAATATTTATTAAAGTTACCACTTTGTGCTAGCATGGCTAAACCTAGTGCAATCGCTATGGAAGAAAATACACTAATAATCGTATCTGCCCCATAGTTCGTTTTGTTCTTTACAAAGTTTAATAGCAGTGCAAATACAATTGCAAAAAATATCATAGAAATATTCATATTCGAAATTCCTAGTACCATACCTATGGCAATCCCTGTTAATGCTGAGTGCCCTAGTGCATCAGAAAAGAAAGCCATTTTGTTATTCACTATCATAGTGCCTAATATGGCAAAAATCGGTGAAATTAAAATAATGGCAAGAAAAGCATTTTTCATAAAAGCATATTCCATAAATTCAAATGGCAAAATTGTTTCTAATATTCCATAAATTGCTTCCATTCTCTTACCCAAATCTTTCCCTAAAATCTTTACTATTAAATACTTCCTCTGGTGTTCCTTCTTTGATTACTTCTTTGTCTAACAAAATAACTCTATCCGCATATTTCCTGACTAGTTCTAAATCATGTGACACTAGTAAAATCGACATATCATATTTTGTTTTTAAGTTATTGACTAATTCGTAAAAGTCTTGTGTCCCGTTTTTATCAATTCCTGAAACTGGTTCATCTAAAATCAATAAATTCGGTACAGGCTTTGTTGCAATAGAAAGCAATACTCTTTGTAATTCTCCTCCTGATAAATCTCCAATGCTTTTATCAATTAATCTTTCTGCTCCAAATAGTTTAAGCTGATTTTTAATCTCTTGATAAATTTTCTTGTCTTTTTTTAGAAAGACTGGAACATGACAAATACAAGAAGCAAATAAGTCATATACCGTTGTTGGCATATGCCTTTCAATATTAATTGATTGTGGCACATAACCAATTTTTATTTTCTTTGCTACATTTTCTTTCATATCCATAAAAGTAATGTTTCCTGTATGCTCTACTTCGCCTAAAATTGCTTTCAGTAAAGTAGACTTTCCTGCTCCATTTCGTCCAATGATAACAGTTAACTGCCCACAATGGATATGAATATTAACATCTTTTAAAATCACTTCTTTTCCAAATTTCACACCTATATGGTTGATTTTGGTACAGTGTAGTCCACAAGCTGCTGACTGTTCCATTTGACTTCCTCTCTTTCTATATTCCTTTTAAAATCTCTAAATTCTCTTTCATGATTTTAAGATAACTGCTGCTTTCCTCATTTCCTGTTAGTCCTGATTGCAACTCATAAATCTGTGCACCTGTTTCATTTGCTAAAGTTTGTGCACTTTTTAAATTATCTTCCTTATCGACTAAAATACTTTTGATATTTTCTTTTTTCATAATTTCAATGAGTTCTTTCATTTTTTCTGCTGACAAACTACTTTCTTCATGATTTGTTTCAACAGAGATAATTTCCAAGCCAACCTCTTTTGCTAGGTAACTAAATGCCTCATTTAAGCAGATTGCCTTTTTACCTTTTAAGTTTGCTAATTCTGTTTGATATTCTCCTTGTAATTCTTTTAATTCTTTGATGTAATTCTCTTTATTTTTTTCATAAACTTCTTTATTCTCTGGGTTAGCCTCACTTAAGCCATTTGCTATTTCTTCTACTTGCATCATATAATTAGAAAGGCTTGTCCAAATATGGTTATTCACTTCCCCATTTTCTTCTATTTTACTAGTAATGTTTTTGCTACTGTCAATGATTTTAATTCTAGAATATGTATTCAATATCTTATCCATAAAATTTTCTAATCCTAGTCCATTTTGCACAACCACATCTGCTTTCTCTAGCTTTTTCATATCCGTAGTACTCAAAGTGTAGTCATGTAAGCAACCTGCGTTCTTATCCGCCATGTTCACTAATTCTATATTTTGCGCGCCCTGTGTAATATTACTTGTCATAATCCAAATAGGATAAAAGGTTGTCACAATTTTAAATTGTCCCTCATCGTCATTTTGGGATTTTCCCATCCTATTTCCTATCACACAAATTGCTACTATCATTACTACAATAACCAATATTGCAATACCAATTTTCTTCTTCATAACTTGTCCCTTTCTTATTTGCCTATCATATCACAAATATCCATTTTTTTCAAGTCCACAAAATCCTTAAGCTTTCTTTAAAATTGCCCTTACCACATTGACTTATCGCCTATTTTGCGGTATGATATAGGGAGCAATTTAAAGGAGTTATGATAAAATTTATGTTATGTTCAATTTGTAATAAAAATCAAGCTGTCATTTTCATTAATAAACAAGGTGAAGATGGCAAACAAAAAATGGAAGGATACTGCTATGAATGTGCGAAAAAGCAAGGTATCAATCCTATGGAATCTTTAATGAAACAAGCAAATCTTTCTGAAAAAGATTTGAATGATATGACAAAACAAATCGAAACGATGATGTCTGATTTAACACAGAATATGGATGTTGATAGCCTTTCAGAGCAAATGGAAGATATGGACATGGACGATTTAAGTGAAGAAAAAACACCTATCCAATTTGGTGCTATTCCCTTAGGCTCTATTTTCTCTGGTATGTTTGGGAATTCTTCTTCTGAAGAGGCTGCTGAAGATGCTAATACTTCTTCTAATAACACCTCTGGTGAGAAGAAAAAAGTCAAAGTAAAAAAAGAAAAAGACAAACGTCGTAAATCTTTAGAAACTTTTGGCACTAACTTGACTCAAAAAGCCAAAAATGGTCAATTAGATATGGTAGTTGGTAGAGATAAAGAAATTCAAAGAATGATACAAATTCTAAATCGCCGTAGCAAGAACAACCCTTGTTTAATCGGTGAACCCGGCGTTGGTAAAACTGCTATTGCACAAGGTTTAGCCATTAAAATTGCTACTGGCAAAGTTCCTGCTAAGTTGTTAAATAAAGAAGTATATTTAATTGATATGACTGCAGTGGTTGCAGGTACTCAATTTAGAGGTCAGTTTGAGGCTCGTATGAAGTCCATTATTGACGAGTGTAAATCTTTAGGAAATATCATTTTAGTTATTGATGAAATTCACAATATTATTGGTGCAGGTGATGCTGAACATTCTATGAATGCAGCAAACATTTTAAAACCTTCCCTATCCAATGGAGAAATTCAATTAATTGGAACTACTACTTTAAAAGAATATCGTAAATATATTGAAAAAGATAGTGCTTTAGAAAGAAGATTTCAACCAGTAATTGTAGAGGAACCTTCTGTTACAGATTCTATTGATATCTTGGAAGGCATCAAAAAATATTATGAAGATTATCACAAAGTAAAGATTTCTAATGATGTCATTAAACAAACTGTTATTATGTCTGAAAAATATATTCATGACAGATTTTTACCTGATAAAGCTATCGACATTTTAGATGAGGCTTGTTCTCGTATCAACTTAAATAACAAAGAACTATATGAACTAGAAGTATTGAAAAATCAATTAAAAGCAGTTCAAGAAGAAAAAGAAGAAGCTGCTCAAGCAGATTCTACTGAAGACTACCAAAAAGCTGCTGAATTAAAAACCAAAGAATGCAGCTTAATGGAGCAAATTGATGAATTGAATAAAAGATTAAAATTAAAGAGTTTAACTGTGCAAGATATTGCAGAGGTTATTGAAAGTTGGACTAAAATTCCAGTCAAGAAAATTACAGAAGCTGAAACACAAAAACTCTTGAACTTAGAAGAAAACTTACACAAAAGAGTCGTTGGACAACAATCAGCAGTAGAAGCAGTTTCAAGAGCCATTCGTCGTAATCGTGCTGGATTAAAAAGTACAAAAAGACCACCATCATTTATTTTTGTAGGTCCTACTGGTGTTGGTAAAACAGAACTTGCGAAATCACTTAGTTTTGAAATGTTTGGCAAAGAAGATGCCATTATTCGTATTGACATGTCTGAATATATGGAAGGGCACTCTACCTCTAAGCTAATTGGTTCTCCTCCAGGATATGTAGGTTATGATGATGCAGGACAATTAACAGAAAAAGTAAAACGCAACCCTTACTCTATTGTTTTGTTAGATGAAATTGAAAAAGCACATCCTGATGTGTTCAATATTCTACTTCAAGTATTAGATGACGGACGCTTAACAGATAGTCAAGGAAACACTGTTAGTTTTGAAAATACCATTTTAATTATGACTTCTAATGCTGGTTCTAACCAAAACACTAATTCCATTGGTTTTGGTGGGTCTAGAATGGATCAAAATAAAGTAATGGATAGTTTAAAAGAAACCTTTAGACCTGAATTTTTAAACAGAGTAGATGAAATTGTTATTTTCGAACAATTAAATCCAGAACAATTAATTCAAATTGTAGATTTAATGTTAGAAGATACGAGAAAGGCTTTAGCGGATAAAGATATTACCATGGTAGTATCTGAGCCTGCCAAAAAGTTCTTATTAGAAAAAGGAACTGATATAAAATATGGTGCAAGGCCTTTGAGAAGGGCTATTCAAAGATATTTAGAAGATGAATTATCTGAAAAAATACTACGTAAAGAACTTTTAAATAGTCAAACTGTCACCATTGATTTAGAAGCAAACCAATTAACATTTTCAGTAGAAACTGTAAATTAATCATGAGTCGCTATATGATAAGGAGAAATAGTTATGGCAAAACATATACCCAATATTTTAACAGTAGCAAGATTTTTCTTAATACCATTTGTTATTTACGCTTTAGTAGTAGATAATTACCTCATGGCCTTTATCTTTCTTACTATTTCTGGTTTAACAGATGTATTAGATGGTTTTATTGCTAGAAAATTTAACTTTATCACCAATTTCGGAAAGCTCATAGACCCTTTAGCAGATAAGGCAACACAAATCTCAGTATTGATTGCCTTAATGCTAAAGAATATCATTCCATTTTGGATGATCGCCATTGTTGCTTTAAAAGAAGCAGCAATGATAGCAGGTGCCTCTTTCCTTTATGGAAAAGAACTAGTCGTTTCTAGCAAATGGTATGGTAAACTGTCTACTGTTCTATTCTATATTGCCATTGTATGTTCTTTTGGCATTAAATATTGGAACACGATTGCAGAAAATCCTGCAAATTCAGTAGGTCCACTTCCACAATTTGATATGTGGATTTACTACTTAGCTATTGCAGCTACTATCTTCTCTCTTGTTATGTATTACATTACTTTTTATAGACAAGGATATTTGAAAAAAGAAAATTTAAAAATCGAAAGCAAAAATTAGTGTCCGATTGGGGACGTTAGTTCATCGGACAAAAAAGCACACCATATTATAGGTGTGTTTCTTTTTTTATAAGATTTTGTCCGATGAACTAACGTCCCCAATCGGACACTCACTCAAAATCTTCTAGCACAGAATGCAATTGGTCATCACCAATTGCTTTAATTCCTTCTTTTACTTTGATTAAATCTTCTTCTGTTAAGTATCTCGTTGCAATGTCTGTATCTTCTTTCCATGTCTCCTCTCCTGTTTCATCTGTTGTGTAAATTCCTAACACCTCTCCATGTTCTTTTACAATATAATGCATTCCACAATATCCCTCTTTTTCTTGTGATACAATGATTTCATTATTGGTAAGGCTTTCTATTTTCCAATCTGCATATTGTTCTTTTACTTGCTCTTCTGTGAAGTTTATCCATTCTTCTGGAATTTCTTTGATTTCTTTAATAAAATGGTCACAACCTTTAAAGTATTGTTTTTCTGTAATCGTACAATTCGGAGAAAGTTTTGTTTCTGCTATAGAAGTAGATATTACTTCATTTTCTATTTGTTTTTCATTTTGATTTTGTTCCAAATTTGCTAATTGTTTTGTTCCTATATTACTATCTTTTGTTTTATCTTTTTCATAAAAGTATACTCCTGTTATGACTCCTATCAAAAATAAGAGCATAATACCAATAGCCATCACTATTTTCCAACCGGTTCTCATACTTAACTCAACTCTCTTTCTCTATATCCATTTCTAAACAGAAATGGATATTCTATCATTTAATTTTAGTATGAGAAATTCTGGTAATAATTATTCATTTATTTTAAAAAAATATTGTAAGCTTTATCAACTTACAATATCTTTCTTTTTGGTACAATGTATTAAACTACTAAATAGTTGTAGGCACACGCACGAATTAAGCGATTTGTTATTGCTAATCCTAACTCTTTGTCTCCTACTCCCTCAATAATAACTAAATCCACTTGTTCTTTGTCTACTTTTCTTAAAAGAGTAAAAATATTTTTGGCAACTTCTTCTAAAGTCTCTCCCACATTCCATTTTCTTTCTGCTAGATAACTGTCCAAATGTTCTTTTCTTCCTATTACTAATACCTTTTTATTTTCTTGTTGCATCTGATTGGTCACTTTATTTATTTCATTTATCATTTTTTCCTCATTTTCACTATATATCATCATGCATTTTGTATTTGGTGCATAGTGGCGATATTTCATTCCTGGTGAACTAACTATTTCATTTTGTTCTACTCTTCCTAAAACATGTTTATCTACCTCTACTTCCCCTGCTACTTCCTCAAGTTGTTCTTTTGTAATTTTTCCTGGTCTTAGAATATTAATTTTATTTTCCTCTACTTTAAGAACTGTAGATTCTAATCCTATATCAGTCAATCCACCATCTAAGATATATTCTACTTTCCCATCTAATTCTGTTATAATATCTTCTACTTTGGTTCCACTTGGTTTTCCTGAAACATTTGCGCTAGGTGCTGCAATTGGCACACCTGCCTTTTCAATTAACTCTTTGGCAATTAGATTACTTGGCATACGAACTCCTACTGTATTTAAGTTAGCAGTTACAATATTAGGAATAACTTCTTTGCTCTTTCTTTGAAAAATGATAGTGAGAGGACCAGGCCAAAACCTTTGAATTAATTTTCTTTCTAAAACTCCAATACTTTCTACAATCTCTTCTACCATTTGCATATTTGACACATGTACAATTAATGGATTATCCTGTGCTCTGCCTTTTGCTATAAAGATTTTCTTGACTGCTTCTTCATCTAAAGCATTTGCGCCTATTCCATATACTGTTTCCGTTGGAAATAGCACTAGATTTCCTTTTGTAATCTCTCTTGCCGCTGCTTCTATTTCCTCTTCTTTTATTTTTTCCTTTTGATCTGAATATTTTGAAATCATATATTTCTGCTCTTTTCTTCTTATTATTTAATGGCTATTATATCACATAACTTATCATATTGCTATATATTATAATCAGATTATGTACTTGCCATATTTTTCCATTTATGTTATAATGTGTTCGCTTGAGCAAAATCGCTCGCATTTTTTTATGTTTGGGGGTATCTTGCATGACCTTTGACCTTCGGGATCCAGTAGTTATTCATAGAATAATTGAAGCTGCTGATCCTCAAAACTTTGACTACAAGGAGCACTACAAACTATTTTCCCAACAGCATACATTCAACATTACTGATTCTATCCGTACTTTAACTATCTTGGCCATTTCAGCCAGGCCCTTCAACCTTTACACTGACCTTTTTAAGGGTTGGGCAGTTAAAGCTGAAACACCTCTTGTCTTTTGCAGATTTATGGATGACACATCAGTTGTGTTTTGCGCTGATTGGACTATTCAGGTCCATTCTTGTGTAAAGGGAGATACGGTTTTTGCAGTCAGCAAGTCTGGTGTTTTTGAGCACCTTCAAAATCACCTCCGATTAGGTATGTAGTACATCCTAAAGCTATCTCTTACGAGGTAGCCTTTTTTATACTAAAGTATATAATGATTTCCGCTAAAGTGTATAATAATTTCTAACGGCTAAAGCCGTAAGACAATCATTTATTACTTTTTCTCATTTTCCTCTTTCATTTCTAGCTAAAATACGATATAATAAGGCTATTAATGTAAGGAGATGAAAGTAAATGGGATATAACTTTAAAGAAATTGAAAAAAAATGGCAAGATAAATGGTACTCGGAAGGAACCTTTTATGCCAAAGAAAATGCAAATCAAAAAAAGTGGTATGGATTAATTGAATTTCCTTATCCATCTGGACAAGGTCTTCATGTTGGGCATCCACGTAGTTATACAGCCTTAGACATTATTGCTAGAAAAAAACGTATGGATGGATATAATGTACTATACCCTATCGGTTTTGATGCTTTTGGTTTACCTGCTGAAAATTATGCTATCAAAAATCATGTGCATCCTAAGATTACAACTGAAAAAAATATCAACCACTTTAGAGAACAATTAAAAGCATTAGGTTTTTCTTTTGACTGGTCAAGAGAAGTAGATACCACTGACCCTAATTATTATAAATGGACACAATGGATTTTTATTCAATTATATAAACACGGACTAGCATATAAAACCACTATGCCAATTAACTTCTGTACTGGTTGTAAAGTAGGTTTAGCAAATGAAGAAGTTGTCAATGGCGTTTGTGAACGTTGTGGAAGCTCTGTTGTTCAGAAAGAGAAAAGTCAATGGATGCTTAAAATTACAGAATATGCTCAAAGACTAATTGATGATTTAGATGAAGTAGATTTCTTAGATAAAATTAAGGCACAACAAATTAACTGGATTGGTAGAAGTGAAGGTGCTGAAGTAAAATTTAAAATTGCTGATTCTGATAAAGAATTAGTAGTTTACACTACAAGACCTGATACTTTATTTGGTGCTACTTACATGGTAGTTGCCCCTGAACATCCTATGATTAAAGAATTAGAAAGAAAAATTACAAACTTAGATGAAGTAAAAGAATATCAAAGACAAGCAAGTTTAAAATCTGACTTTGAACGTGCAGAATTAAATAAAGAAAAAACTGGTGTAGAATTAAAGGGAATTAAAGCTATTAACCCACTTACAGGAAAAGAAATTCCAGTTTGGGCTTCTGATTATGTTTTAATTACTTATGGAACTGGTGCTATTATGGCTGTTCCTTCTCATGATACTCGTGACTGGGAATTTGCACAAAAATTTAATTTGCCAATTATTCAAGTAGTTGCTCCTATCTTCGAAGGTGAAGGAGATTCTAAAGTAAGAGAAGACAAAGAAAATACAACTCGTAATGTGGTAACACTTGTTATTAAACATCCAACAGAGGATAAATATTTATGTGTAAAAAATCACAAAATTCCTCACCTTTCTTTATTAATGGGAGGAATTGAAGGAGATGAAACACCTCTTGAAGCAGCAACTAGAGAATTGAAAGAAGAAACTGGCTATACAGATATTGCCTCTAGCAAAGAATTTACCTTTATTTATCAAGATCATTTTTATGCTGTTCATAAAGATGTTAATCGTTTAATTACTAACCATACAATTATGGTACAATTAGCTTCTCTAGAACAAGCATCTGTCTCTGAGGAAGAAAAGGCAACTCAAGAACCATTGTGGCTTACTAGAGAGGAATTTATCAATAGCATTACAATTAAAGCTCAACAATATGATGTAGAAAGAGCTTTAAATGGTGAAACAGCTATGATAGACGTATCTTCTGGAACTTTAGTTAACTCTGGTTTCTTAAATGGTTTATCTGTAAAAGAAGCTATCCCTACTGTTATTAAATACTTAGAAGAAAAAGGTATTGGTACTAAAAAGGTAAATTATAAATTACGTGACTGGGTATTTTCAAGACAACGTTATTGGGGCGAGCCAATCCCAATGGTATATTGTGAAAAATGTGGATGGGTTTCACTTCCTGAAGAAGAATTACCACTTGTTTTACCGGATATCGAAGATTATGAACCTAGTGAAAATGGAGAATCACCTTTAGCGAAACAAACAGAGTGGATCAAAACTACTTGTCCTCATTGTGGAGGAAATGCTACTAGAGAAACTGATACAATGCCTCAGTGGGCTGGTTCTTCTTGGTATTATTTAAGATATATGGATCCACACAATGATAAAGCTTTAGCTTCTAAAGAAGCTTTAGAATATTGGAGCCCTGTCAATTGGTATAATGGCGGTATGGAGCACACTACTCTACACTTACTATATTCTCGTTTCTGGCATAAGTTCTTATATGACATTGGAGTAGTTCCAACTAAAGAGCCATATGCAAAACGTACTTCACATGGTATGATTTTGGGAGCTAATGGCGAGAAAATGTCTAAGTCTAAAGGAAATGTTATTAATCCAGATGATATTGTTAATGAATTTGGAGCAGATACTTTCCGTGTTTATGAAATGTTTATGGGACCATTTGACCAAACTGCTCCATGGTCTATGGAAAGTATTCGTGGTTGTGCTAAATTTTTGGATAGAGTTTGGAACCTACAAGATATGTTAATAGATGGAGATGCCTACTCCCCTGAATTTGAAAAGATGATGCATCAAGCCATTAAAAAGGTATCTAGTGATATTGAAGAAATGAAATTCAATACAGCAGTTTCTACTTTCATGAGTATGACAAATGAATTCTATCGTGCAAAAAAGATTAATAAAGCAGAATTTAATACTTTCTTACAATTATTAAATCCATTTGCGCCACATATGACGGAAGAACTTTATCAAATCTTAGGAAATGAAAAGACAATTGCTGAAACACCTTGGCCACAATATGACGAAACCAAAACTGTAGAAAATACAATTGAACTTCCAATTCAAATCAATGGAAAGCTAAAATCTACCATTTCTATTGCAGTAGATAGTTCTGAAGAAGAAGTAAAAGAATTGGTACACACCAATAGTCAAGTTCAAAATGCAACAGCTGATAAGACAATTGTAAAGGAAATCCATGTAAAGAATAAAATTTATAATATTGTTGTAAAATAGAATTTACAATTCATAATTTAATAAAATAATCAAAGCATAATGATATGTTTTTCAAAATTGCGAAAATACATATTATTATGCTTTTATCATTTGTAATGTAAATGTCATATAATTGTAAATAGTTTGTCATACAATTTTGTAGTATTATGTTGTATAATGTGTCATAGAATATAAAATGTTACTAAGGAGAAGCCTAAAAATAGGATGAACATTGAAGCTGAATTAAGAAAAGATGGTATTGAAATAGTTGGTAGACTAGATACGCTAAGTGTCAACACTCTTGCTAAAAGTGCTGCAGAAAAAATCTGTAAAACTTTTCCAAGAGCTCATTTTGTGTCTAGTCAATTATTTATTGAATTATCTCGCATTCCTATGTATATTGTTCATATGCCTGATGGCTTTGCTGAAGCAAATTATTTTTATAAAAACTCTTCTATTTACTTTAAACAGGGAATTCCTTTAGAAGACTTAGAAAAATTAGCTGTTCATGAGTTCATCCATTATATACAAGAAACCAAAGATGCTAAAGGTACTTTAATTCGCTTAGGTCTTTGTGATTTTACAGAATTTAAAACTTATGGTATGGCCTTAAATGAAGGTGCTGTGCAACTTGCAACAGCTAAAGTTCTGAAACAAGAACCTGACATTGTAAAATATTATGATATTTCGCTTCCAACTACTAGTCCTTCCTATTACCCACTTTTATGCAATTTAGTACAGCAATTGGCCTATTTAGTTGGAAATGATGTGTTGTTTGATAGCACATTATTCAGTAATGATCAGTTCAAAACTCAATTAATTGAAGTTTGCGGTAAAAAATCCTTTATTAAAATTCAAGATAATTTAGATTTTCTACTAAATACAGAAGAAAAAATAATCAAGTTAAATAATCAACTAATAGAGGACGATTGCGAAGGTACTAAAGCTGAAAAAATCGCAAATAAAATTGATAAATATAAAAGAGATTTAAAAAAGACTTTCATGGAAACTCAAAATATTATCTTTACTACCTATTTTAATAATGAATTTAATAAACTTAGTACAACAGAAGCTATTGAGGTTTATAGAACTAAGCTATATAACTATAAAAATTACATTGGTATCACAGATGGTTATAGCCATTTTAATAATTACTATATTGATAAAATGGTTGCCTTAGAAGATAGATATGAAGCGATTCTAAATAATGTTGCAATTGTTCCTGTAAAAGAATCTAAAATTGCTAACTTATTTAAAATTTTGAGAAATCTATTTTCTTGGAATAAAGAAAAAGAATGGAATTAATTTTATATATCAAAACCTATAAATTGTTTGATTTATAGGTTTATTTTTATGTTCTGCATCAGCTATTTGCGAATATCTTATTTTAGCTTTCTATTTATATTAAAATTTAACTATATTTAAAGAAAGGAATTTTAGGAATAAAAATATGGTAAATTTTAATATTGAAAAATTGCTAAAAAAGCGCGGCAAAAGTAAGTATTGGCTTTGTAAAAACATGAGTATTACTTCTCGCAATCTTAACCGCGTTTTAAATGGTGAAACAACTTCTATTTCTTTTAAATACTTAGAAGATATGTGTCAATTTTTAGATTGTGAAGTGGGCGAATTAATTTCTATTGAAAAGGAAAAACAAGAGAATAACTAATTATTCTCTTGCTTTTCAACATTTCAAGCCATCCTATTATCCTCTAAATAATCAATTATCTTTTTAGCTACTTCTCTACCATCTCTTGCTGCCCAAGCCACTGTTGCAGTTTGTCCTACTACATCTCCCCCTGCAAATACTTTTGGATTAGAAGTTCTGCCATCTTCATCTACTGATACATATTTTCTAGTACCTATAGCTATGTCTTGCTCTTTTAACATTTCTTTGTCTGCCTTTCCTCCTACTGCCATTACTACATAGTCCATTGGCATACAATAATTACTATTTTCTATATCTACTGGAACCTTTCTCTTCTCTCCTTCTTTTTCTACTAGCATTGTCTTAATGCATTCAATTTGTTCTACTTTTTCATTTCCTAATACTTTTGTAATATTTGTTAAAAACAAGAATTCAACGCCTTCTTTTTTAGCATCTTCTATTTCTTTCACTTCTGCTGGCATTTCCTCTTCAGATCTTCTATAAATGACTACTACTTGCTCTGCTCCTAAACGCTTAATTGTTCTAGCACAATCCATAGCAACATTGCCACCACCAATAATAGATACTCTCTTTCCATGATAGTCTGGATGATTTCCTAATTCTAATAGAGAGTTCCCGCCAAATACTCCTTCTAGTTCTTCTCCCTCTATCATCATTTTTCTTGGAATATTCGCTCCTATACTTAAGAATATAACATCATATTCTTTTTCTAATTCTGCTATATTTAAGTTTTTTCCTAATTCTTTTTCGTATTCCACTTGAATTCCTAAAGATAAAATTTGTGCAATTACTTTCTCTACAATCTCTTTGCTTAACCTAAATTCTGGAATGCCTCTCTTTAAAATTCCACCTAAATCTTTTTGCTTTTCATAAATCGTTACTTGATATCCCGCTTTTCTGAGAAAGCTACTTGCTGTTAAACCTGCAGGTCCTCCCCCTATAATAGCAATCTTCTTCCCATTTGTTTCTTTTGGCATTCCTTGCTTTAGGTAACAGTTTAGCAAACTTTCCTCTCTTTCTAATGCCCAGTCTCCTACTGTTTTTTCTATGTCTCCAATGGAAACGCTTTCTCCTTTAATTCCTCTAATGCATTTTCCCTGGCATTGTTTTTGGTGCGGACAAATTCTGCCACAAATTGCAGGCAGTACTGTAGTTTCACATAAAATTTCATATGCCTTTTGATAATCTCCTTGCTTTACTTGTGCTATAAAATCAGGAATATGGTTTCCTAATGGACATCCTATTCTACATTGTGGATTTTGACAATTCAAGCAATATTGCGCTTTTTCTTTTATTTCTTCTTTCATCTTTTACACCCTTTATCATTTTCTATTTTTTATTACTTACTTTTTTAGTTTAATTCTTGATATTTCTTTGTAACTTCTTTTAAGTCTTTCCAAAATTCAACTTTCTTGTTTTCATCTCGAAGTAACGCTGCTGGATGCCATGTGGGCATATACCATATTCCCTTTTGTTCAATCCAGTTTCCTCTACAAGCAGTAATTCCATATTCTTTTCCTAGAATATTTTTTAATGCTGTACTGCCTAAGAGAACTATAATACTTGGTTTTACCAACATCACTTGGCTTCTTAAATAATCTAAACAAGCCACTGCTTCTTCCTCTTCTGGTACACGGTTAGCAGGCGGTCTACATTTTACAATATTTGTAATGTATATTGTATTTCTATCAATTCCTAACCCTTGAAAAGCTTTGTTCATTAGTTTTCCTGCTTTTCCTACAAAAGGAAGTCCCTGTGCGTCTTCATCTGCTCCCGGTCCCTCACCTATGAACATCAATTTCGCTTCTTTGTTACCTTCTCCTAGAACAATATGCTGCCTTTTTTGACACAATTTACACTTTTGGCAATTTTGAATTCCACTTTCTAATTCTTCCCAATCTTGATACATCTTTTTTATTTCCTCTTTTACTACTTATTTCACACACTTCTCTACTAATTCTATTTTTATCTTTTGATTGGTATCTATTTTGGCCATTGTTCCAATTGGAATAACAACCTTTTTATCAATATGTCCGAAATTATTAGACTTGATAATTGGAAATTTGTATTCTCCCTCTAAAGTATCTAATAAAATTCTTTCTAAACTAATACTTCCATCATAATTTCCAATCCACATTCCCTTAATCTTATCAAATACTCCATTTTGCTTCATATGATATAAATAATTGCTGACTAATTCTGGCGGTGTTTCTAAAAATAGTTCTTCTAGGAATAAAATCTTATCTGTAAAGTCAATACTATATGCTCCTACTGCCATCTCATTTACTAAACTTAAATTTCCACCTACTAATATTCCTTTTGCAGCTCCCTCTTGAATAGTTGTATATTCATCTTCCATCTTTCCTAGTAATAAGCCGCCCTCTACAAATCGCTTCATCACCTCTTCATAGCCATATTGAGTTTGCCAAGAAGTTAAGGATTTAAAGGTAGGTCCATGAAAAGTAACTAACCCTGTTTTACTATATATCGCATTTAAGATAGAGGTTGAATCACTAAAACCACAAATAATTTTTGGATGAATTTTCATTCTGTCATAGTCTAAATACTCAAAAGTACAATTAGAATTAAAACCTCCTGAGATATTGAAAATTGCCTTTACTTCTTCATCTTCAAACATTTCATTAATGTCCTCTGCCTTTTCTTTGGCAGTTGTTCCATATCCTAAAGTATTTGCTAAAGCATTTTTAGCAAACTTCACTTTAAAGCCTGCACTTTCCATTAACAAAATGGAATTGTTAATTACTTCTAAATCATCTTTCTCTACTGGACTAGATGGTGCAATTAGCCCAATGGTATCTCCTTTTTTTAATTTATTTGGTATCATCTATTTTTCTCCTTTTTGTCTGTCAGTTTGAGGACGTTAGTTTAACTGACATCTGTCCCTCAACTGACATCTTCTATATTTTGTCAGTTAAACTAACGTCCCCAAACTGACATGTGTCCCCGAGTGTGACACTATACTAAACTAATAATCGCTGCATTTCTTCCTGAGCTTTCCTTATCTACACGATAGGAATGAAATTGCTCTGAATGGCACATCGTACAAATTCCACTATCAATAATGTTTTCTTCTTTTAATCCTATGTGTTTTAACAATTGCCTGTTTATTTCAGTTGTATCGATATAGTATTTCTGTTTTCCTTCTATTATTTCTCCCTTTTGGATTATTTTATCTATATTGTCTAAGTCAGCATACTCTTTTTGAAATAAATCTTTTACTTCTTCTTCCACTTCAAAACAACATTGCTTAATACAAGGGCATATGCAACAGATAATATCTTGCGGATTGCTACTATATTCTTGTATCATTTTTTCTACTGCCTTTTTTCCAATTGCTTGCAAAGTTCCTCTCCAACCTGAATGTACATTACCGGCTTACTCTTTTGACTTTGTCATAAAATAGTAGTGAAGTGCAGTCTGCTGAAGTAGTAAGTAGCACTAAGTCCTTTTGGTTTGTTATCATTCCATCTACGTCTTCTAATGCTGTCACTTCATTTACAACCTCTATCTTATCTGTATGAGTTTGATGTGGTTTCATTACCCTGTTAGCATCTAATCCTAAGCATTCACAAATTCTTTGATAGCTTTGTTTTAGCGTTTTTTCATCTTTGTAAATAGGTGGAAAATTAAGTCTCTCTCCGCTTCTCAATGTATAACAATGTGTTACTTCTGGATATTCCAGTAACTTTTTAAACTGAATATACTCTATTCCATTTTTATTTTGATAAACTATATGGCTATTGAAAATTTCTTGCATACTTTTCTCACTTTCTCTTTTCCTTCTTATTTTATATAATTTATGAGCAATTCGTCAAGTATTATACGTTAAAAGCGACCCTTTGGTCGCATTTTTCTTTTATATTTACTTTTTATTATTTTAGTAATATATTTTTCATTTCTATTATATCATAAAATGGAATATGTATTCCTTCTTCTGCTAGCCTTACCACTCTTAATGCAGTTTTAATAATTTCCTCTTTTACTACTGCTGGAATTTCTACATCTATATTTGAGTTAGTATATTTTTCTTCTATGTACTTTTCTGTAGTAGGAAAAATATTCTGTATTAAGAATACCGCTTTTTTTCCTAATACGTTTCCAAAAACAAAATTATATACTGGTCTTTTTCCAGCTTTTGATTTTTTGCTTTCATAAATTTTTTTATACTTATCATACTTTGTTGATATTGGAACAAACCATATAATCCTCTCATCTTTTCTATCTCTAAAGCAAAAGTAACAAGGTCTTTTATTTCCACTCTCTTTGTTTTCCATTATTTTATACTCTTTAAATACTTCAAAAAAACTATCTTTCATAAAATAAAACTTTCCATCTTCTGCCTTCATCTTTATTCCTCCTTTACGAAAATATGGGACCTATTTTATCAATAGCCCCCATATTTCACTATAATTAACATTTTTTCACCTACGCATTTATATCTCGCAAGTAGGGTTGCGGTTCACATTTTTTCACCTATCCATTTATTCGTCGCAAATAGGGTTGCGACTCACATTTTTAACTATAGTAGATATTACTATCTACTATTAGTATATTTATTATAACCTATTTTATTTACAAAATCAAGATTTATCTAGAAATTTTCAGGAAAATTTAATATACATGTTAAAAGCGACCGAAAGGTCGCTTCTTTTTCTTCTGTATTGATTTTCTTTATCTATAAAATATGGTCCACTTATTCTCACCTGTCTTTTTAATTGTCATACATTTTCTCGGTCCCACTAGGACTAATATCACAAGTAAAATTGTAATGAGAATGGGCCACTGAGGGTCTGTTCCAATCCATTGTGTACAAAATTGCACTAAGGTTGATAACATAAGAATATCCCTCCTATAATAGATATGCTTCTATTATAGCATTTTTTATGTAAAGTTGCAACCATTGTTTTACTAGCACATTATTTTTTCATCTGCTCTAATACATATTCCTTACTATTATTCGAAATATATCGATAATCATTTTTCGTCACTTGATTAAACTGGCAAATCGATTTATAAATGCAATACTCACAAGGTGTTTTCTTGTTTTGCACCTGATAATATGGCTCTATCTTGATATTCCCTTCTAATATTTCTTTGGAGATTTGTTTCAAAATCTTTTCCATATAATTTTGTAAATTCTCAAACTGCTTCCTATTCAAAGTACTTGCTTTGTCACTTACTTCTCCCCCTTTGTTAATATATGCTGGAACAATATTAGAATTACCTGACACTAAGTTTGTATCCATTTTCTTAACTACATTCACATCTGCTAAAATTAAGCCTTTCATTTTAAATTGTTTCTGTAATTCTTCCTTGATTTGTTCTTCTGCTAAACTCCTATCACTGTTTAGAATAGGGTCAATTAGTGGAAAATAGAATACACCTGCTGGCAATACATCTTCTTTTTTGCAAGTCGCATCCAAGTAAGTTAACAACTGTAATTGTAACCCTGCTAGCACCTCATTTAAATCAATATTTTTAATCGAAGATTTATAGTCTATAATACGAATATAGTTGCCCTCTGGTGTTTTGGCAATGTCTACTCTATCAATTTTTCCTGTAATTTCTACCTTTTTCCCGTCTTGCAGTTCTAGAATGATTGGCTCATAATCTTTCCCTTGTTTGAATTCCATTTCATGTCCAAATACTTCAAATTCACTATACTTCAAGCTATTTACAATATACTCCATTGACCTAAGCACCACTTTTTTTAGTCTTTGTGCTAATACTCGGTATTTTGGTATACTTTGGAAAACATCATATTTCTTCAAAGTCAATTTCTCTTGTACGATTTCTTCTGTAATCTGTGCTACTTGTTCCTCTGTCAATTGCTTAACAGATAACTCTCTTTCTTCTAAGTAATCAAAAAAACAATCAATCACTTCATGCATAAAATTCCCCGTGTCTATAGTTCCTACTTGGAAAGTACTTTGTTCTTGCAATTTTAATCCATATTTTAAATAATAGGAAAAAGCACAAGACTCATACTGTTCTAACCTAGAAATGCTAGTTTTCAAGGTGTTACCATATAGCTTCTCTAAGTTTGTTTTTTGTAATTTTTCTGGTACGTTTTTGTATTGTAAAGCTTTTAAACTGCTAACTAACTTTTCGGGCTCATAGGCTTGATAATATCTATATAACTGAAACCAAACCTTATCTATTTCTTCTCCTTCTTGGAATTTCCTCAATTGTATTAGCAATTCGTCAAAAGTCGTTTCTGCTAACAAAACCTCACTCTTTCTTTCTACAACATCACTTTCTTCTTGTAGCATTGGAAACATTCTTTTTACTTTGTTTAGCATAATAGAAGGTCTTAGCGATTTTCCTTCACTGTCAGATGAAACATAGGATAAATATAGCTTTTCTTCCGCAGTTGTAAATGCTTTATAAATGTTAAAATGGTCATCATATAGTTGTTCTATTGTTCCTTTGGCAAGTTCTATCCCTTGCTCTTTTAAAACCTCTCTATCTCTGTCATCTAAAAAGCCCTCTTCTTTATGGTTGCCCGGAAAAACTCCGTCATTTAACCCTATAATAAGCACTGCTCTTACTTTATGTGACCTTGAGCGGTCTGTATCTCCTATCATCACTTGGTCTGCTGTCCCGGGAATTGCTCCTAAATGACTAGCTTCAAATCCCATTTTCAAGATTTTGCTATATCTTTCAAACGTAATTTCTTCGTTCCCTAAAACTTGCAAAAGTTCTTCTAATACTTGTTCTACTACTTTCCAACTAGTAATATACTCATTCATTCTTTCTAATTCATTTATCTTTTCTAAATGAGATATCTTTTTTTCTAGTATCTCTGGAATATGATTTTCTAACATGAAGTGATGTAAACTTTGTGTAATTTGTTTGACTGTTTTTAATCCTTTTAGTTGTTCTTTGAATTGCAATAATGGTTCTACTATTTGTTCTTTGGCATATAGAATCATTTGCTTTTCATCATCTGTTTCATCATAAAACTTCCACTCTCTGGCATACCATTTATTGCCCTTTAATCCCCATTTTAAGCTGTAATTTTCTAATAAGGATATCTCATGTTCTTCTAAATTGGTAAAACCTGTTTTGACATATCCTAGTACCGCTTCATAAGACCAATTCTTTACGAAAATGTCTAATAAAGACAATATCCATTTTATGAGTACATTTTCACTTAGGTCTTTCTCTTCGTCCATGAATACTGGAATGTGATAACTTCTAAAAATTGCTTTGCATAGGCTACCATAAGTGCCTAAATCTTTAGTAATTACGGCAATATCTTCATAACGATACCCTTTTTCTTTTACTAGCTTCGTAATTTCTATGGCAATATGCTCTATTTCAGAATATGGGTTATTGGCTAAAAATACAGATACATTCTGTACTTCTCTCTCATATTTATGATAGAAAGCTTCTCCCATATTTTCTGCTAGGTGCTTTAACTCTGGTGTTTTAAATCTCCCGCTTCTTGGAAATGACATCTTGCTCTTTAGAAGTACTTACCTCATTTAAGTTAATAGGCTCTTCTACTTTCACGTTCTCTTCCCTAGCTATCTTCATTAGCCTTGCTACTGTTTGCTTATTGGCATAAAAACTATCATGGTCAGGGTTTGTATTTTCGTCTAAGTTATCTGCACAAACTGTGACAGTTATCGTTTTAGAAATCTTCAGCAATTCACGCAAAATGTGATATTCTTGCAAAGTGAACCCTACAAACTCATCTAAATAAATATCACAATTTTGAAATTGTGAAGACTGCTCTAATTTCTCTGCTAAAATTGTTAAATTGTCATTTTCATCTATGTATTGGTTTTGAATTCTAGTAGTATATGTTTCATATATTTTATAAATATCTTGCAATTTCTTTTGCAAGTACACATCTGGTGTATTTTGTGCAATTTCTCTTAGTGCTTCTGTGGAAACATGGTGCTTTTTTAGTTCTGTAATCTGAGTTGCTATCATATCTATATTTTCATCTGTTTTTCCTAAAAAAGTAAAATCATTTTTTTGAGAAAGTAAAATTTCATCTAACAGCATGACTCTTCCACTCTTTGTTAAATGCTTCTTCGTTTTTCCTCCTACTTCTTCTAAAATACGATAAGCCATACGGTTGAAGGTGATTACCTCTGCTGATAAAACACTACTTGATGGTGCAAATTCTAACAACTTTTTCTCTAGCGTAAAGGAAAATTGCTCTGGTGTAATTACTTTGATATTCTCTTGTCCTTTTTGTTTTAGCTTTTCTTGTATTTCTTGAAACAAATAGGTACTTTTCCCTGTTCCTGCTGTACCATAAATAATTCGTAGGCTCATCTTTTTCCTCCTTTGGCTTAAGCTTCTCTTTTCCAATAGAACAAATACTGCTGTGCTATTCCTGCTAACTCACCATATTTTCGCTTTGCTAACTTTTCGATTTCTTTTTTCTTCACTTTTTCTTCTTGTGAATTGTGAATATATAAATCATTCATGACTCTTCTAACCCATACATCTATTGGAAAAACGTCTAATCTTTTTAGAGTAGAAAATAGCATAATACAATCTGCCACCTTTGGTCCCACTCCTGATAAGGTTAATAATGTATCTTGTACTTTTTTAGTATCCTTTTCTAGATGTAACTTTTCTAAATCGACTTCTCTCTTTAAAATAGTTTGTGTTGTTTCATATACATACTTATCTCTAAAGCCTAATCCTAATGCTCTTAATTCCTTTATGCTGGCTTTAGATAACTGTTCTATGCTTGGAAATGTATAATAGTTTTTCTCTTTCCATTCTATCTTGTTACCATATTGTTTCGAAATTCTCTCTATAATTCCCTTGATTCTTGGAATATTGTTATTCGCTGAAATGATGAAAGATATAATGGTTTCCCATAAGTCTTGATTTAATAGCCTGATTCCTTTTCCATAGGAAATACTTTGTTTTAATGGCTCGTCCACTTGATTTAATGTTTTTTGTATTTCTTCATAGTTTCTATTTAAGTCAAAATACTCTGTTATTACTTCTTGAATATCTTTTTGGCAAATTCCTTGAAAAGTAATTTTAGCCTTTTCTTCTTTCACATTTAGTACATTATTTTGAAAGACCCCAGTATAACTGCCGTCCTTTTCTTGATTCCATCTAAAGCATTGTCCACATTCAAAGATGTGCTGTGCTTGGAATGTTTCTATTTTAGGTATTTGATAAATTTGCTCTTTCATACTATTTATTGTATCAAATTGGGCTTAGAGTTTCAATGAATTGATAAAGATTTATTTACCTTTTTAGACCTTTTTAAACCCTTTTCCCCATGCTTCTCTTGCATTCATAATAATGATGAATGCTTTTGGATCCATTCTAGTTGCAATTTGCTTAATTTTAGCTATCTCATTTCTTGTCCCCACACACATTAACATCATTTTCTTTTCTCTCGTATACATTCCCTTTGCATAAATTCCTGTACTTCCTCTTCCTAGATTATCTCCTACTTCTTTTGCAATTTCTTTGTATTGATTAGAAATAACAAACATCATTTTTGTGAAGTTAACACCTTCGAAAACGATATCTATCATTTTGCCCATGATATAAATACTGATAGCAGAATAAAGCCCTATTTCTATCTTTTTAAAGAAGAATACATTTAGGGTTACAATGATAATGTCAATAATGACAATGACCCTACTTGTTCCAATATATGGCTTGTATGCTCTTGCAATGTAGGTAATTAAGTCTGTTCCTCCTGTTGAAGAACCTGATTTTAATACTAATGCCATACCAATTCCAATACATACACCACCATAAATGCAAGAGAGAAATCTGTCATTGGTTAGTTGTGGCACATAGTCTAAAAGGTCAATAAATGTTGCCAGTAGTACTGTTCCTATGACTGACTTTATCAATAATTCCTTTCCTACTTTAAATAAGGCCCATATAAAAAAGGGAATATTTAAAACGAGCATGACTGTTCCTAACGGGAACTGAAATAAATAGTAAATAATGGTTGCAACACCTGAAAAGCCTCCTGAAGATAACTGATTTGGAAGCAAAAACAGAGATGTTCCCATTGCCATAATGAAACAACCTAATACTAAATATAATAAATCTATGAAATATTTTTTAAAATTGAATACTTTTTTACTTTTTACATAATCCATAAAGAAACCACCTATCATTACAAGTATTGGTAATAATAGGTGATTTTATTCACACGTCTAAGAAAACTTCATTTCATTACGTATAACTTATCCGTGCCTCTGCATAAAATATCTCTACGTCACTAGCGTTCCTAGAGCTATCTTAAATTCGCTTACGCTCACACGGCTAAAAAATCATTAAAAGTTTTTTCAATTTCAATTTTAAATTTTCCTTTTTTAATTTGTTCATCTGGTTCAACAGTAACATCCACTTCATATATTTCTTTTAGCTTCAAAATATTTTCCTTTTTATGTCCTATGATATTGTTCACATTTTCAGGATTTGCCTTTATTTTGACCTGTTTTACTTTTACATTGAACTTTTTAATTTGCCCCACAATTTCCTCATACCACATGCTGTCTTCTACTAATTGTCTAAACGCTGGGTGGTATGGACCTGCAACTACTTGGCTACTGTCTGCATTTGGGTCTGCTATTTCTTCTGTATTTTGTAAGCCTAATCTAATCACTTGAATTTTCTTTTGATTAAACAATTGCATTACTTCTTTAGAACGGTCTACTGCTTGCTCCACTGTAAGTGGTAGATATTCTCCTGCTTGATATTCCTCTTCTAACTTTGTTCCCTTAATGACTAAAACGGGATAAATACGAACTATTTTGGGCTTTAATTTAATTAATTGTTTTGCTGTATTCATCTCATCTAGTTTTGTACTTTCTGGAAGTCCTATCATCATTTGATGTCCTAGAATAAACCTATTCCATCGAATTAATTTGGAGGCTTTCTTCACATCTTCAAATGTATGACCTCTTTGGCATTTCGATAAAATATAGTCATTGGTGGACTGTACACCTAATTCAATCGTCTTTACCTTGTATCTTTTTAGTCTTTTTAAAATATCTTTAGTGATATAGTCTGGCCTTGTAGAAATACGAATACTATTTACCTTTCCTTTTGCAATATATTCGTTTGCTGCTTCTAGTAATTCATTTTGTATTTTTTCATCAATTGCTGTAAAACTTCCACCAAAGAAAGCTACCTCAACATATTTAGAATCATCTCGAAAGTTTTTCAAATAATATTCTATGGTTTCTCTTACATCTTCTGCTGTTACTTGTTTTTGTTGTCCGCTAATTTTAGTCTGGTCACAAAAGGTACATTTATAGGGGCAACCTAAATGTGGTACGAAAATTGGTATAATATATTCCTTCTTCACAGTTATTTCTCCATTCTATTCTTGTTCTATTTCCAAAATTTACATTCTTCTTTTTATATTTGCATATCTTTTGTTTAAATATTCTTTGCAATATTATTTAAAGCCTTTTCTGCTGCTTGCATTTCCGCTTGCTTTTTTGTTTTACCGCTTCCGTGTAGCTAATTTTCTTCCATCACAAGAAACCTCAACTACAAAGGTTTTGTCATGGTCTGGTCCAACAGTTTCTAGTACCTCATAGCTAATATGAACATTGCCATTTTCTTGCAATTTTTCTTGCAATACTGTTTTATGGTCTTTCATTCCCACATTCTTGCTAGACTTTTCTATGGCTTCTTTTAAGTTTGCAATAATAAACTTTTCTGCCTCTTCTAAACCACCATCAAAATACATTGCTGCAATAACTGCTTCCACACTATCTGCTAAAATCGCCGGCTTATTTCTGCCATGACTCACTGCTTCACTTTTCCCTAAATACAAGAAATCACTAAAATGATGTTTTTGTGCAACAATATATAAACTATCCTCGCAAACTACTTCCGCTCTCACTTTAGTCATTTCTCCTTCTTTTAATTTTGGATAATTGCGATAAATATATTTACTAGATAAAAACTCTAAAATACTATCTCCTAAAAATTCTAATTTTTCATTACTTTCTACATGATGTTCATATGCATAAGAGGTATGTGTAAGTGCCTTCTTTAACAATTCTTTATCTTTAAAATCATATCCAATACTCTTTTCCAATTCTTTTGTATCCATAATTCCTCCTCTCTCAATACATTTTACATTCCTATTTTACTATAATTGTTTTCAAAAATCAACCAAACAATATTGAAAAAAGCCAATAATGAGCAATCATTATCAGCCTTTTAGCTATCTTTCATTTTGTTTTATTTAAGCTACGTGGTCTTTTATATAATCTACAACATCACCAACTGTAACTACTTTTTCTGCATCAGCGTCTGGAATTTCCATATCGAATTCTTCTTCTAATGCCATAATTAATTCAACGATGTCTAAAGAGTCTGCTCCTAAATCATCAATAAAAGATGCTTCCATTGTAACAGCTGTGTCACTAACACCTAATTGCTCTACAATAATTCCCTTTACTTTTTCAAAAACTTCTTCTGAACTCATTTCCTAAAGTCACCTCCTTTTATTCTACCTTAAATTCGTTTATTTAACAATAATACAACTTTTTTGAATTGTCAAGAATTTTCTGTGAAATATTTTTAGTTTTCTTACTGCAATTCTATATCCTTTGCGGCTCTAAGAATTTGTAGTTTCACTTTCTTCTATATTTTGTTCTCTTTGTTTACTAAACTCCTCGGTCAGTTTTTCTACCGCTTTATTTTTTACAAACTGCTCTGCTTGTTTAATGGTAAATTCAAATAGCTTTTCATCACTACTTCCATGTGCTTTTACGACTGGTTTTTTTACTCCTAAGAATAATGCTCCACCATACTCCTTGTAATCTACAGTTTTTGCAAATCGGTTAATCGCAGGTAAACTTGGTACTGCAGCCAATTTAGAAAGCAAATTTTTCTTTAAACTTTCTGACAAAGTTCTTTTCACAAATTTTCCTAATCCTTCTACTGCCTTTAAAAAGATATTACCCGTAAATCCATCTGTTACAATAATGTCTACTCCACCTAAAAAAGCCTCTCTTCCTTCTACATTACCAATAAAGTTAACACCTAGTTCTTTGCTTTTTTCTTTTAACAATTGATAGGATTCTTTGGTTAACTCATTTCCTTTGGTTTCTTCTGTACCAATATTGAGTAACCCCACTCTTGGGCTTTTTACTCCTAAAGTAGTTTGCAAATAAATACTAGACATTTGTGCAAATTGTAATAGATTAATTGGCTTACAATTTGTATTTGCACCACAGTCCATTAACACTAATCTACTTTTATATGCTGGCAAAATGCCTGCTAATGCCGGTCTATCTACTCCTTTTATTCTTCCTACTAATAATGTTGCACCAGTTAATAATGCTCCCGAATTTCCAGCAGAAATAAATACATCTCCTTTTCCTTCTTTTAGCATATTAAAGCCAACTACCATAGAGGAATCTTTTTTATGTTTAATAGCTTGTGTTGGTATATCTTCCATTTCAATTGTTTCTAATGTATGATGAATTTTTAATCTTGGTGATATTTCTGAAATTGCATTTTTTCCATAAAATTCTTTTACTTTTTGATTAATGATTTCTTCATTTCCAATTAATACAACTTCTGCTTCTATTTGGTTAATTGCTTTTACTGCTCCTTTAATGGTAGCGTCTGGTGCATTGTCTCCTCCCATTGCATCTAATAATATAACCATGCTTTTCTCCTTCTATCTTAAAATCCTTCTCATCTATCATAGAACGATTGTGATATCAATATATGATTTCTTTGTTATTTTATAACTTATATTTTTCAAAGTCAATGTTTTAGCCCAATTTTGTATTTAATTGACTAGTTGGTATCATAAATCTTTTAGGCATATAAAAACTGCTATCTTATGATAACAGTTTTTAATATATTTTTAATTGTTTGGTGTATAGTTAAGTGTAATTGTTGCAGTTGGTGCATCTTCTGTTGCATCTCCACAAATTAATTTGATTTGTTTTCCATTAAAATCTGCTTTATTGTAACTAAATGGATCTTCTTCATTTGCCATTGCTATTCCTATATATGCTACATCACTTGAAGTAGGTAACTTGTCCTCTCCAAAATATTGAATTACTAATTCTTCTTTAAAATCTCCTATTGCTGCTCCATCAATATATAATTCTACACTTGGTTGTTTAATGTATACCTTTGCTTCTTTATCTGACTCTACTTCTGTGAAGTATTCCTTTTTAGCTGAAATTTTTCTTGTGTTATCACTACTTGCAAATAATTCAACTGGTAGCAATGTATATACTAATCCATCTTCTTGAACCGTAGTTCCTTCTACATGCATATCATATAAGTTTACTGTATTTCCTATTATTATGTTTCTAGGAACTGGTTGATAGGTAGAAACTGTAATTGGTTTAGAATATTCATTTTCTTGGTCTTTGAATACTGTCATAGTTAATTTTATTTGTTTATCTGTTGCTATTGTTTCTTTTGCCTTTACATTTATTTTCTTTACAATTACATCTGGTCTTGCTGCGTTGTTACCTTGTCCATCTCCAACAGGTTCTGTATAAATTGGTAAATTTCTTTCATCTAACAATTGAATTTCTAAATCATTTACTATTGTACCACTTTGATCTTCTTGTTTAAAGGTAATTTCTTTTGCTTTTATAGGTTGTCCAGTTGGGTTTATATCACTTATTGCTACAAAATCTTTTTGTGTCTGTTCCCCAATTTGAACTTCAAAATTGTCTATATTAATATTGCTAATTTTAGGAATACTAACTCCCTTTACTTTTGGTCTTATAATAGACTTAATTTCTCCTACCTTTGGTATAATTTGGTAAAGACCCTCTTTTAATACAGTTCCTTTTACTACAATATTACCATCTGCATCATTTTCATATCTAATACTAATTCCTGTTGTATCTCCAATAATTTCTGTTGAAAGCATATCAGCAGTAACTGGAGTCTCTCCTTCTCCTACAGTAATTATTCCTAAAGTAAATTCTTCATTTAATTTTGTTGTATAGTTTTTCTCACTGTCTTGCTCTATACTGGCTGTTAAAGTGTTGATACTTAAGTTTGTTAAATCTTTATAGTTTACTCTAATGGTTAATTCTTTTGTTATGTCTTTTAATTTAACAATTACTTTCTTTCCATTTAATGTTGATAAATCTACAACTTTTCCTTCTTCATTTAAGATAATACTAAATCCTAATTTTGTAATTTCATTAGCACCATCTTGCATAACTCCGTTAGAATCAAAACATTTTAGGTCAATTCCAGTTTCATTATCTAGTACATCAACAACTTCCCCTATGTCAGGAATATTCACAGTTAATGTTGCTCTTACTTGTGGGAACTGGATAGCTACTTTTCCAGCTTGGACTGCAGAATCTATTTCACTTTGGTAAATAGAATTTACGATGTCCTTTGCTTGTGCTGTCATGGTTTCTCCATATTGATCTTTAAATGTTGGCTCAATTAAAGTATAGAAGTTTCTCTTTCCATTGACACTTTGTCCTGGTACTACGTTTGGATTATTTGGTAATACAGCATATACATTTAATACATCTTCTGCTATTTCAAAGCTTGTTAAAATTGATTTTGCTTTTACTTCAAAGCTAAAGCTTACTGGCTTTTTATTTACTGTCATATTAACTGTAACAGATTGTGCATCTTCTAAAGTCGTTGCTATTTGTAAACTTGCTACTTTTGTACCTTGGTGGCTATCTGCTATTAAAATTCCATTTTCATCAAGTTTTGTAATAGTAACTCCTGCTATTTCTGGAATTTCTAGGTTACCACTTGTTACTTCTATTTCTTCATCGTTAATATTAATAACTGTTAATTTTCTCTTAGCTACACTACCTACTTTGATTACTTCATTTTCATCAATTGGCTCTACTTTAACCTCTTTTACAACATCGCTCTTTTCCACTACTAATTTAATAACCTTTTCAACTTTTTGGCTTCCATATTCAATATATGCTTTAATGGTGTATTCTCCTACTTTCTCTGCTTTTCCTTTAATTGTAATATTGCCACTTGCATCTGTTTCAAAGTTAACACTTAAGTCATTAGCAGTTACTGTGCTATCTTCTGTTGGTGTAACTGTTGTTGTAACTTTTAATTGACTTTGTTGTAATGTACTTCCATCTGTTTCTTGTTTTGCTTGAATAGTTCCTAAAACAAAATCTTCTTTAGAATTTGTTTGGTAGCCATCTGCTGTTTCTTGTGCATTATTCATTCCAGTATTAGCCATAATAAGTTCGCTAATTGGATTTAATACTTTTACATTCAATTTTGTTGGAGCAGCTTTTTCACCATATGTTACTGTAATTTCTTTTTGTCCTGCTGTTGTTAAGTCATATGTAGATAACATACTCTTTACAATATTTATTGTATCTGTAGTTTTATCTTCATATGTCACAATAATTTTTGCTCCTGTTAGGTCTATTGTTGTTGCTTCTCCATATTGATATTCTGTTTTAAAGTTTGTATCTAAGCTTAGTTCGATGCTTTCCACTGCTTTTTCTGGAATTGGTGGAACTTCTTTTGCTTTTATAATAACTGTTCTAATTGCTGCACTTGGGTTTTTGTTACTATCTACTACTGAATAAGTAATAGTGTATGTTCCTACTTTGCTAGTATCTACTTGTCCAACTTTTACTTTTTGAGTTGTTCCTTCTGCTACAAACTCAATAATTCTTGATATTTCAGAAGTAAGATCTCCATCATAATTATCTAATGCTGTTGCTCCCTCATCTACATATGTAGCTCCTTCTTCTAGTTCAATTGTTTTATCACCTTTTATTGTAATAACTGGGGCTGTTTTATCTGCTTCTTTTAGTGAGGTTGGTTCTATTACTACTAACTGTTTCAATTTTCCTTTTTTAAACATGATAATTCTTTGTGCATCTATTAAATTGATAATATTATCCGTTTCATTGCTTACATTTCCTGCCATCAAGTAAGGTCCTGTCAATTTTCTCGTTCCTTTATGATGCAAAATAGCTACTTGAGCATCTATTAAATTAACCTTTCCATCCCCATTGACATCTCCATAAACTATAACAGTATAAACATTACTATTTTCTTTTACCTTAATTTGAGTACCTGTACCTACTTCTGCATTTAATTCGCTTGTTACTGTTAAACCTTTTTTTGCAAATTCCTCTATTATTTTTTCTTTTGTAATTGTTTGGTCTGCATTATCAAAGATAAAAGGTAAATATGTTACATTGTTTTCTTCAAATACATTGTCTAAAATATTATCTGGCTGATGGTTATATGTTTGCATTCTTGTAGCAATTTCTTCTGGTTGTTTTCTGTAATTAGTGTGAAGTATTCCAGCTGTTCCTATTGTTGCTGTTGCTAGACCTGCTATTAAAAGTACTTTATTACTTTTTTTCATATTCTACCTCCTGCTACCTTTTACTCTTTTTTCTTCTTTTCTTTTAGCTTCTCTTCTTTTTTTAGCTATAATTTCATTAATGATAATAACAAGAATTGCAAGTATTATAACACCTATAATAATCATTTCTATTGTATTAACATTAAATCCTTTTTTGTCTTCTTTATTTCCTTGTGTTTGAGTATTGGTTGCTTCATTTGTTTCATTATTAGTTATATCATTTGTTTCGTTGTTTATTGTTTCATTATTGGTTGTATTGTTATCCATTTCATTTGCTTGATTATTTTCTTCATTTGTTGTATTATTTTTGTCCTTATCTTTATCCTCGTCTTTATCTTTATCATCTTTTGGCTTTGTTGTTGTTAAATATGTATGGCTAATATATGCTGTTCTTCCATTATATGTAACTCTATCCCAACCATTACTTCCGACTCCTGTTCTAGTAATGCTACTATCCTTTTGAAGTGTTCCTAACAATTTTCCACTAGTGCTCCAAGTATCTCTAATTGATACTGTTTCTTTTGCATATACTTTTTGATTTACATTTGTAAATGTTGGTTTCTTTGAATCAGTATCTGGCTTTGGATCTGGCTTTGGATTAGATTTATTCTTCACATTTATATTGATACTGCTAGTACTTGTGTTTAATACATTTGCATTAGCATCTGAAGCAACAATATTTGAAATAGAACAATTAGCTGTCCCCGCTGTTTTGGCTTTAAATGTAAAACTAGCACTGGATATTGTTTTTAAGTCCAAATCTATATAATCTACTTTTACATAGCTTCCCATATTTGTTCCACCAATTGAATTGCTAACATATTGTAATTTTGAACTATCATAATTAAATCTAAAATCTGCTGTTGTTACTGGTTGTGAAAATCTCACTGTGACAGTTATATTCGCTCCTACTGTTGGACTAGTATTTGTTGCTGATATACTAGTACTCGCAGCCTTTGTTACTCCACATATTCCTAATAATATGATAATTGTCATAATTGAAACGATAATTTTCTTTCTCATTTATTACACCCTTTCTTCGGCATTTTACATCTTTTGTAACATTTGCCATTTTCCGTTTTTTTGGCTTTTAACCGTATAAATATTATACTACTATTTTCTATTCGTTGTCAATCTAAAATCCCTTTTTCTTTCAATTTTTTTGTCCCTTTTTCTCCCATTTTTTACCTATTATTTTCTTTTTGTCTTATTTTGTAAATAATAGCATTTTAAGTGTTGTTCTTACTTCCATTTTATGCTAGAAAAACCTCTAATAGGATTTCCTATTAGAGGTTTTTAATTGTTATGGTTTGATATATACAGTGAATGTTATTTCAGTTCTTCTATCTTTGTTGTCTACTAATATTAATACATATTTGTTAAGTCCTGTTTTGGTTGATTGAGTTGTATAGTTATTAATATTATCTTTATTTACATCTTCAATAACATTTCCGTCATTTCCTATCAAAGTAGCTCTTGTTAGAGTTTCTGGTCTATCTACAATAATAGTTTGTTCTCCAACATATGTCTTTTTGTCTACTAAGTTTGTTTTTGGTCCTTTTGTATTAACTTCAAAGTTTACTGTTGTTGTTGCTCCATCTGGTAAAGTTACTGTTAAACTATATATTCCATCTGTAATAGCGTCACTATTATTATAAATAGGTGTTTGAACTCCTGTTGTTTTGTTTGTCAATACTGCTGTTGCTGTTTCATCAAATTCTACTTTTAAGTTAAAGTCGTAATCTTCTCCTTCAATAATAGGATTGATTGCTCCATTTCTTACATAGCAAATAACTGGTGCATAGTTTTGTACTGTTACTTCAACTATTAATGTTTCTTTTGATCTGTTTCCACTCTTATCAACTGCATAATATTCAACTGTGTATTTTCCTGGTGTGCTTGAATCTACGATTCCACTATCTACGATAGCAATTTCACCATTTGCATTATCAGATACGTTGAATTCTGGTGTTTTGTATGTTCCACCTCTAGTATACACTTGTGTTGCATCTGCTGTATTCTTAAATGCAATTGTTGGTGCTGTTGTATCTACGATTTGTACTGTAACAACTACTGGATCTGCTTTGTTTCCGCTAGAATCTTTTGCGTTATATACTACGTCGTAAACACCTACTGTTCCCATATCAAAGTCTTCTGGGAATTCAACTGTTAATTCAACATCTCCATCAACGGCATCTGTTGCTTTACCAGCTACTTTTGGATAATTTCCTCCAATTTGTGCTTCTAGTCTTTGATATGTTGTTTCTAATTTAATTACTGGTTTTTGAGTATCAACTACTTTTACTGTTCTTGTAACTTCATCTGCTTTATTATCGCTTGAGTCTGTTACATTGTATTTAATAGTATAAGTACCTAATTTTGTAGTATCTACTGTATCAACTTCTACAGCTGTTTCAGTACCTTTAGCTACAAATTCGATTGTTGTTTTAACTCTATCAGTAATGTCACCATCATAGTTATCTATTGCTGTTGCACCTGCATCTGTATAAGTATCTCCTACTTCTACTTCTACTGTGCTTTCACCTTTTAATCCCATGATTGGTTTTTGTTTGTCAACTACTTTTACAGTTCTTGTAATTTCTTCTGCTGCAACTCCCTCACTATCAGTTACATTGTATGTGATAGTATAAGTACCTAATTTTGTAGTATCTACTGTATCAACTTCTACAGCTGCTTCAGTATCTTTAGCTACAAATTCGATTGTTGTTTGAATGTTTGCTGTAATGTCTTCTCCAAGGTTATTAGAAGCTGTTGCACCTTCGTCATTATATTCAGTTCCTAATTCTACTTCCATATTAGGTTTTCCTGTTAACATGATTACTGGTTTAGTTCCTGCTACTACGATAACCTCTTTTGTTGCTGATACTGAGTTATAGTTGTCATTACCTGGATATTCTATTGTAATAGTAGTTTTTCCAACGCCTACTACTGTAGCATTTCCTTCATCATCAATTGTCAATACGTTTTCATTGCTTGAAGTAAATATTGGTGTTCCTTTTAAGTTTTCTGCGTTAGCAATTGTTATTTCAAAGTTTGTAGTTTCTTCTTTATTAATTTTACCTGGAATACTTGCTGTATTGATTGCTACTTGGTCTGCTTTTCCTACTACTACAGTAATCTTATCTGTTACTGGAGCGTAATTTGTATCATTTGGTGTATATACTACATCATATGTTTTTGTTCCTGCATCTCCAATTTTTGCTGTTTGATCTACTGTTTCTGCAAATGCAAGTGTTCCTTCTAGTGTTTGTCCAAAGCTGTCCATTATTGGTAAATTAATATTTCCTACAATTGCTGTTTCACTATATGTCATGTTGATAACACTTAGTGTTGGGAATTCGCTTGCTATTTTATTTACTGTAATTGTTGCTTGTGCAGATACTTCTGCATGAGTATCATCTCCTGCATATTTTACAGTTATTACTGCTGTTCCCTCTTTATGTCCTGTTACTACTCCATTTTCTACAGTTGCTATTTCTG
The DNA here is from genome assembly GCA_910589185.1 of uncultured Clostridia bacterium. Classification (GTDB taxonomy): domain Bacteria; phylum Bacillota; class Clostridia; order TANB77; family CAG-508; genus CAG-273. Next base: position 424 of record CAJUSU010000006.1, on the reverse strand, counting down.
TATTATCACTTTCATAGCTTACTTCTCCTATTCCTTCTGCACTAATTTGTACATTTGCTGTTTCATTAATTTCGATTGTTTCTGGATCAAGTGTTACTGTAAATTCTGGTTGAAGTGCTCTTAATTTTGCGATTGCATTATTAATTGCTTCTACCTTGCTATTGATTTCAGATTGTTTTTCTTCTTTCATTGCTAAAGCTGCTTCTAATGCTTCTTGGAATTCTGTCCAACTTGTTACTGAGTAATCTGCTTCTACTTTTCCTGCTGCTTCTGCTTTAGCTGCTTCTAATGCTGTTGTATCAACTGTTAATCCTGAAATAGCATTATTGATTGATTCTACTTTGGCATTGATTTCAGATTGTTTTCCTTCTGCCATTGCTAAGGCTTCTGTTAATACTTTCCAGCTGTCTACTGAGTAGTCTGT
>CAJUSU010000005.1:81795-86082 GCA_910589185.1 uncultured Clostridia bacterium | reverse complement strand
ACACACTATTATCTCCCATAACATAAGTAAGTGTAATACCTGCTAGAATTAAAAGAACAACTATTGTTACAATCAAAGCAACCAGAGTAATACCTGTTGTAGCATGTTTGATGCATACAACTAGGTTACTCTGGTTATTCGTTAATTTATTCTTTCTATTATTTTCTATAAAATCACTTGTGTGTGTGTGTGTGTGTGTACAGCCTCAACCGTTACAAGGCCTAAACTTTTCTCTTTCATTTTATTTCCTCCTATGTACTCTTTATTTATATACTTCATAACATTTTGTTATATTTTATCAATATGTATCATAATATGTCAATATATTATTTGAAAAAACTAGAACATTTCTGTCCTAGTTTCTTCTATTATTCCATTATTTTTTCAAAAACAATTCTGGATCTTGTTGTTCATTTTCTTTTAATAATTCAAAATGAAGATGTGGTTCATCTGAAATCTCAAAAGATGCTGTATTTCCAACTGTTCCTATACTTTGTCCTTGTTTTACAGTTTCACCCTCTACTACAAATTCTGTACTTAATAAATTAGCATACACGGTTTTGTAACCATTTACATGCTCTATGATAACAGTAAGTCCATAACGTGGGTCATTTTTAATAGATGCTACTTTTCCTTCTGCTGATGCTTTTACAACAGTTGTCTTATCTGCTTTAATATCAATTCCATTATGTGTTGCCCATACATCTAATGTGCTAGAATATACTAACTTATTGTTTGCAAATTCTTTTACAATTTCACCTGTTACAGGCATTTTAAATTCTGGGTCTTTCACTGGTTCTGTTGTCTTATTAGGTTTTGTTGTATTTCCTTGGATATTATTTGTTTTTGTATTGGTTTTTGTATTATTTCCTTGACTTGTAGTTGTATTGTTTTCTTCTGTTTGACTAGTATTTACTGCTATTTTTTCTGTATTTTCTTCTTGCATTTCATTGACTGTTTTTCCCATAGAAGTACTGGTTTCTTCTGATGCTACTAAATTTCCTATTGTATTGTTGTTGCGATTAGATTTAGCAATATTAGTGCTATTGTTTAACTTATTGCCATAAATTAGAAAAGTAATTACGAAGATAATCACTGCCAATGCTAATACACTTCCTGTAATATATAGCATTTTCTTCCCATCTAGTCCTTCTTCCATTGGTCTTCTTCTATTTTCTCTTCTCATAAAATTTCCTCCTTAATAATTTCTTTAGTAGCATTATTTACAATTTTGAGAAAATTATACAAAAACAAATAAACAAATTTTAAATATCCTTTATTTCTACTCCAGTATAAAAATGATGTATGATTTCTTCATATTTTTTTCCTTGCTTTGCTAAACTATCTGCTCCTGTTTGGCTCATTCCAACTCCATGTCCATATCCAGTAACCTCAAATTTAATATTCTGTTTTTCCATTGCTATTTTAAAATTAGCAGAACGTAAACCAAATAAAGTTCTCATTTCAACACCAGATAAAGTAAGATTTCCCACTTGTATTGTTTTTACACGGTTACCTTCTGTATATTCTTTTACTTTGATGCAGTCTTTTTTACTAAAGTCAATTTTAAAATCTTTATGTGCTTTTAAAACCGTTTCTTTAAATTGTGTTTGAGTAACTGTTACATTAGATGCATATTGGTTATAGGCATCTTCTCCTGCAGTTGCTACTGCTTGCAAATATGGATATCCACTTCCTCCCCAAACATTAATAGGCGCTTCTGTAGTCCCTCCACTGTTTGCATGAAAAAAAGCATTAATTGGTTCATTATTGTAAGTTATCATTTTCCCTTGAGTTGTGTTTACTGCTTTTACAATCTTGTTCCAATATTCTTCTTTTTTGTTCTCTTCCCACCTGGCAAGCCTATCTTCCTTACTTATCCACGCTTGGCAGCAAGTAGAATCATCACAAATATCTGCATTTTCATGTTTTTTACTATTATGCACAATTTTATATAAAGTAAAAGTTCTAGCCACTACTGCTTGCGCTTTTAGTGCTTCTTCTTCAAAACTTGCTGGCATTTCGGCACTTACCACTCCATACAAATATTCATCTAAAGAAAGTTCCTCTATCTTTTTTGTTTTCTTATGATATAACTTAACTGTTTTATATTTTTTATAATCATAAGTTACCTTCGGAATCACTTCTTCATTTTGAGGTATATTCGTTTCTCGTGCCTTTTGAAAAGATTTTGTAAACAATACAGGAATAAGAAAGCACAGGGCTATAAATGCAACCAAGTATACAAAATATTTCTTCATAAATATTTTCTCCTTTATTTGATGATATATTTAAACTGCCAATTTTGTTCTCATTCTTTCTAATGTTTTCTTTTCAATCCTAGAAACCTGTACTTGTGTAATACCCAAAATCTTCGCAACCTCTGTTTGTGTTCTTCCTTTGTAATATCTTAAAACAATAATTTGCTTTTCTTGGTCTTTTAAATTTTTTAGTGCTTCTTGAATGCAAAGGCGATTACTAATCATTTCTTCTTGATTACTTTCACTTTCCATTTTATCTAATAAACAAATTCCATCTTCCTCTCCCTCATAGGCAGGCTGATAAATTGATTCCATTGGTCTAAAAGCGTCCATTGCTAATGCTAGCTCTTCTTTCGTAGTATTTAATGCTTCTGCTAATTCTTCCACTTTCATTTCTTTTCCTGTTTTTCTAAAATATTCGTTCTTAGCCTCTAATGCTTTCATTGCTAATTCTTTAATACTTCTGCTAATTTTTACTGGACCATCATCACGTAGATATCTTTTTACCTCTCCTAGAATATATGGAACTGCATAGGTAGTCAACTGCACTTCAAAGCTTGCGTCAAATCTTTTAATACATTTAATAAATCCCATAACAGCAACCTGGTACAAATCCTCTAATTCGTAACCTCTATCTTGAAATCTTTTGACAATGCTCCATATCAGTCCCTTGTTTCTATCAATTAGTCTTTGCATTGCTTCTTGATTGCCAGATTGTGCTTCTATTACATCTAGGTTATTATTTGCATAGTCTTCTTGCATAAAAAAAATGCCTCCTTAGTTTACTAACTTATCAGTTCATTAGAGCATTTTTTTCTTCTTCTATTTCTTCTTGTTTTTGTTCTTTTTTAATTGTTTTTTTCATTACTATTTTGGTTCCAATTCCTACTACTGACTGTATTTCTACTTTATCCATAAAGCTTTCCATAATGGTAAATCCCATTCCTGACCTCTCTAGATTTCCCTTTGTTGTATAGAGTGGCTTTCTTGCTAACTCTATATCCTCTATTCCTTTTCCATTATCTGATATTTCTACTTCTAATGTATTTTCTAAAAGTTTCGCTTTTATTCTTACAGTTCCTTCTCTATCTTCATACCCATGGATAATACAATTGGTTACAGCTTCTGACACAGCAGTTTTAATATCTGCCAGTTCTTCAATTGTCGGATCCAATTGTGCTGCAAATGCAGCTACTGTAATACGTGCAAATGCTTCATTATTAGACTTACTTATAAAGTTAAGTTCCATTTCATTATCATACATACTTTTCATTCTTTTCCCTCTTTTCTCTATCCTACTTTTTCGTCTTCTTCAACAGGAATGATTCTTACTACTCCACTCATTTCTAGCATTTTTTTAACTGCTCTACTACTATTAACTATTTTCGTAGTTCCTCCCAGTAGTTTTGCCAATTTATATCTTCCTATTAATAATCCTATTCCTGCACTGTCCATAAAAGAAACTTTACTAAAATCAAACACAACTTCTCTAGGCATAAATCTTGTAATTTCATAATCCATTTTCCTCCTTAGTTTTTCTGTAGTATGATGGTCAATTTCTTCTGTTATTTGAATGCATAACAGCTTGTCCACTTCATCAAATTCTATATTCACCTTGTATTCCCCCTTATCTTTTGCTTGTCCAATTATACATTTTTTTCCAGTTTTTGAACAGAGTAAAATATAAGAGGTTTTGTCGATTTTTTGGAAATTTTCGACTTTTTTCGACTTTACTTTTTAGTAAATATTTTCAATAAAACATTGCGTTTTATTTTAGGGTATGGTAGAATTATTTTACTATTTGAAAAGGAGGTGAAGTTCTATGACAAAAGAAGACCAAATTTTAGAAATACTACAGGAACATACGAAAAAATTTGATGCATTTCAAGGACAGTTTGACTCTCTTGAAAATAAAGTTGATACTCTTCAAGGACGATTTGACTCTCTTGAAAGTAAAGTTGACACCCTTCAAGGACAATTTAACTCTCTTGAAAACAAGGTTGACACCCTTCAAGGACGATTTGAT
>CAJUSU010000005.1:0-81685 GCA_910589185.1 uncultured Clostridia bacterium | reverse complement strand
AAATAAGGTTGACACCCTTCAAGGACGATTTGATTCTCTCGAAAATAAGGTTGACATCCTTCAAGGACGATTTGACTCTCTTGAAAATAAAGTCACTAATATCAATGAAACTGTTATTGTCCCTGAAAATGAATTTAAAGACAAAACTTCAGCATTATTTGATGTTCATGCTATGAACCAGGAACATTTAGAAAGAAATGATAACAATCTTGAAGATGTACAAGCAACTTTAGAAGATCATTCTGTAAGACTTATTTCATTAGAAATTGATTCCAAAGAACGAATTAACAACTAGAAAGTTTATCTTCTAAATAAGTCAAAACGCAAAATGGAGTTTCATGATGTAACTTTTAAAAGGTTACACGATGAAACTCCATTTTGTTATTATGAAATAACAAGGTTCTTATACAATTTTTCCTCCGCCCAATACCATATCATCTATATAAAATACTGCTGATTGACCTGGTGTAATTCTTGCTACTTCCTCATCAAAAATTACCTTAATGGTATCTTCTTGTACCATTTCTATTGTAGCAAGATACTCTTTGCTAGAATATCTTGTCTTTACCATTACTTTTATTGGCTCTTCTAGTTTATCAATTAGTAAAAGGTTAATTTGATTTACTAACATTTCTTTTTGATAAATCTCTTTTTCTGTACCAACAACCAATTCATTTTTTTCTGGTTCAAAATCTATTACAAACAATGGCTCTGAGTAAGCAATTCCTAATCCTTTCCTTTGTCCAATAGTATATCGATACAAGCCTTGATGTTTTCCTAAAACTTCTCCTTCTAAATTAACAATATTTCCTTCTTTTGCTTTTAAGTCAGAATGTTCCTCTAAAAATCTTTTATAATCTCCATCTGGAATAAAACAGATATCTTCGCTATCCGGTTTATTTGCTACTTCTAATCCATGTTCTCTTGCAAGTTTTCTAATTTCTTCCTTACTTTTCATATTTGCTAATGGAAATACTACTTTTTCTACTACTTCTTTCGGTATATTGTATAATACATAACTTTGGTCTTTGGCAATATTGTCTGCCTTTTTAATAACAGTTCTTCCATATTTCTCACTATACTCTACTTTCGCATAATGCCCTGTTGCAATATACTCTATCCCCAATTCTTTTGCTTTTTGATACATGTACCCAAACTTTAAATATTTATTACATTCAATACAAGGATTTGGAGTTCTACAATTTTTATACTGGCAAATGAAATCTTGAATAACATACTCTTGAAACAGCTCCTTAGCATTTAATGTATAATGTGGTATTCCTAATTTGTCACATACTCTTTTTGCTCCTAATGTTGCATCCAAATTACAGCAAGTACTTTCTTTCCCTTCTTCTTCCCATAGCTTTAAAGTTACTCCATATACTTCATATCCTTGCTCTTGTAATAAAATAGCAGCAACTGAGCTATCTACTCCGCCACTCATTCCAAGTAGAACCTTTTTCTTCTCCATTATCTTTTCCTCATTTTTTACCAATTTTATTGCATTTTACCACATACATCTTCAAAATACAAGGATTTTTAAACACCACATTTTTGGCAACCTTCTTCAGGTTTTATCTTACATTTTTCCATAACCTCTTGTTTGCTCATAACTCCTTGTTTCAAATAATAGTCTGCTATTGCTTTTCTAATGGCTTCTTCTGCTAGCACAGAACAATGCAATTTTACTGGCGGAAGTCCACCTAATTCATTGACAACATCTTTATTCGTTATTTGCAAAGCTTCTTCTAATGTTTTTCCTTTTATCATCTCCGTGGATATACTACTTGAAGCAATCGCTGCTCCACAGCCAAAAGTTTGAAATTTCACATCTATAATTTTATTATCTTGAATTTTTAAATAAATTCTCATAATATCTCCACAAACTGGATTTCCAACCTCTCCCACTCCATTTGCATCCTCTATCTTACCTACATTTTTTGGATTAGCATAGTTTTCAATTACTTTTTCATTATATGGCTCCATTTTTTTGCACTCCTTCCCTTCTTAAAATATCTTTATATCTTTTTTGACAAATTCTTCGTATAAAGGTGACATTGCTCTTAACCTTCCCACAATTTCAACTAATTGCTCAATTAAATAATCTACTTCTTCTTTTGTATTATACTTTCCTATCGAAATTCGAATACTACCATGAGCAATTTCATGCGGCAATCCAATGGCTAGTAAAACATGGGACGGATCGAGCGAGCCACTAGTACATGCACTGCCACTTGAAGCACAAATTCCCTTCAAATCAAGATTTAGTAAAATTCCTTCCCCTTCAATAAATCGAAAAGAAATATTGCTTAAACCAGGAAGTCCATTTTCTGGGTCACCATTGATTTTAATATATGGTATTTTTTCTTGGATTTGACTAATATAGTAATCTCTTAATTTGCTTAACTTATTTCTGTGATCTTCCGCTTGCTCATAAGCTAACTCTATTGCTTTTCCCATTCCTACAATAGCTGCTGTATTTTCAGTTCCTGCTCTTCTATTCCTTTCTTGATGTCCCCCATTCATAAACTTTTGAAATAGCACACCCTTTCTTACATAAAGTGCACCTATTCCTTTTGGTCCATAAAATTTGTGAGCTGACATAGATAAGCTATCAATGTTCATTTTCTCCACATCAATATCTAAGGTTCCTACTGCTTGTACACTATCTGTATGGAATATAATTTGATGTTCTTTCGCAATTTTGCCTATTTCTGCAATTGGCTGTATTGTTCCAATTTCATTGTTGGTAAACATAATCGTAATCAAAATAGTCTCTGGCTTAATTGCATTTTGTAATTCTTCTAATTTAACTCTACCTTTTTCATCTACTCCAATATAAGAAACCTCAAAGCCTTCCTTCTCTAGTTGTTTGCAAGTTTCTAATACTGCTGGATGCTCAATTTGAGAAGTAATAATGTGATTTCCCTTATTTTTGTATTGATAAGCCACGCCTCGAATAATTGTATTATCTGCCTCACTTCCACCCGAAGTAAAATAAATTTCATTTGGCTCGCAATTGATTGCTTTAGCAATTTTTTCTCTTGCTTCTTCTATTGCTTTTCTACTTTCTCTGCCTAATCTATAAATAGAAGAAGCATTACCATAGTCCTCTGTTAAATATGGCATCATTTCCTTTAATACTTCTTCATCTAATTTTGTAGTAGCAGAATTGTCAAAATATATATTTTTCATTTTTCTAATATCCTTTCTCTTTGTTCGGATACTATTATACTTTTCAATTCCTACTATGTCAATAGGATATATAAAAATAAAGAAAATGCCTTTATAGCATTCCCTTATATATTATCTCATTAAGTCCTCCAAAGTCTTACTATCTACATATTCACTAATGACATCATCTAGCCCTTTCCAAAAAGAAAATGTTTTACAGCTTTCTTGTCTACTACACCCCTCTGTAACACAATCTGTAGGAGATAATTTTTCTTCCATTGCTCGCAAAATATTTCCCACTTTATATTGTTTTGGCTCTTTGCTAAGCATATAACCGCCACTATTGCCTCTAGCAGATTTTAAGTATCCCGTTTTCATTAGCTTTCCAATAATCTGCTCTAAATATTTATTAGATATTCCTTGTCTATTAGCAATATCTGTTAAAGAAATATATTCTCCTTGCTTTTGCGTCGCTATATCTATCATTACTCGTAAGGCATACCTGCCCCTTGTTGAAATTTTCATCTTTCCTTATGAAGGTGGAAAAGAGAATCACCTCATTTTCCACCTTTATCTCCTTTTACAAATTTCCTAATCTCTCTTCCACTTTTGCAAGCATTTCCTCATATTTTGCAAGCTTTGCTTTTTCCTCATTGATTTTTGCTTCTGGTGCTTTATTTACAAATCCTGGATTAGAAAGCATCTTTTGTCCTCTAGCAACTTCCGCTTCTAGCTTCGTCTTTTCCTCTTGTAATCTCTTCTTCTCTTCTTCCAAGTCTACCAAATCTTCTAATGGCATATATAATTCTATGTCATCTTGCATAATGGCAATTGCATTTTCAGGAAGTCCTGTTCTGTCTTTTTGAATAGTTACTTTGGTTCCAAATCCTAATTTTAATAAAATTTCCTCTGCCTCTTTGATTTCTTTTTCATATTGATTCGTAACAAAAATCAATTCTGACTTTTTAGACGGATGAATATTTCTAGTAGCTCTTACATTTCTAATCTCTACAATTAGTTTCTTTAACTTTTCTACAAATTCCTCTTCTTTATCAAAGGCAAACTTTTCTCTAATATCTGGCCATTTCGCTACAATCAAGTCCTCTGTTCCAAATACAATTAAATGAGAATAAATCTTTTCTGTGATAAATGGCATAAATGGATGTAATAGCTTTAAAGAAGATGCTAAAATATGACTTAATACATCACTAACAGGTACTTTGATATTATCCTCTTCACTGTAAATTCTAGGTTTTACCATTTCAATATACCAATCGCAAAATTCATTCCAAATAAAGCTATAAATTTTATCAAGAGCAATTCCTAAGTCGTAATTGTCTATATTTTTCGTTACATCTACTACTAATTTATCAAACTTATTTAAAATCCATTTATCTTCTAGTCTAAAGCATGATGAGTCATATGCCTTATTCTTTTCAAAAGCTTCATAACAAAAATCTCTTACTTTTTGTTCATCTGCTAAATTGCTACTTACAAACTTTGCTGCATTCCATACTTTGTTAGCAAAGTTAGAAGCTTGCTCTAGCTTTTCTGGCATATAGCGGATATCATTACCTGCTGAAATACCTAATACTAATGAAAAACGTAAAGCATCTGTTCCATATTGATCAATAATCTCTAATGGATCAATTCCATTTCCTAGACTTTTAGACATTTTTCTACCTTGACTGTCTCTTACGATTCCATGGATAAATACATCTTTAAATGGTGGTTTCCCGGTATGCTCTATAGCTGAAAATATCATTCTTGCTACCCAGAAGAAAATGATATCATAACCAGTAACTAAAGTACTTGTTGGATAGAAATATTCAAAATCCTCTGTTTTGTCTGGCCAACCTAAAGTAGAAAATGGCCATAACGCAGAACTAAACCAAGTATCTAAGGTGTCTTCATCTTGTTTTAGATGTACACTACCACATTTTGGACATTTTTGTGGTTCTTGCTCAGCTACTATCACTTCGCCACATTCTTCACAATAATATGCTGGAATTCTATGTCCCCACCATATTTGTCTTGAGATACACCAATCTTGGATATTTTCCATCCAGTTAAAATAGGTCTTTTCATATCTTTCTGGAATAAATCTAGTTTCTTTGTTTTTTACTGCTTCAATGGCAGGCTTTGCTAAAGGCTCCATTTTAACAAACCATTGCTCTGAAATGTGTGGTTCAATAGTATGATGGCAACGATAGCATTTTCCTACATTATGAGTATAGTCTTCTGTTTTAATTAAATAGCCTTCTTTTTCTAGTCTTTCTACAATTTTTTGTCTTGCTTCTAATAATTCCATTCCTTGATACTCTGGTACTAAATTTCCCATTTTGAAGTCCTCGTCAAATACTTCTAATATTTCCAAATTGTGTTTAACAGCTGCTGCATAATCGTTAGGGTCATGAGCAGGTGTTAGCTTTACAGCACCTGTTCCAAATTCTGTTTCTACAAATTCATCTGCTATAATTGGAATTTCTTTATTCATGATTGGCAAAATTACCATTTTACCAACTAAATCTTTGTATCTTTCATCACTTGGATGAACTGCAACCCCTGTATCACCAAGCATAGTTTCTGGTCTCGTTGTTGCAACAATCACATATTTTCCTTCTTCTCCTTTAATAGGATATTTAATATGCCATAAATGAGTTGGTTCTTCTTCATATTCTACCTCTATATCGGAAATAGATGTATCACAATAAGGACACCAATTGATTAGTCTTTTTCCTCTATAAATCAATCCTTTTTTATATAACTCAACAAAAACGTGCTTTACAGCATTGGATAATCCTTCATCCATTGTAAAACGCTCTCTTGACCAATCACATGAACAACCTAATTTCTTCAATTGGTTTAAAATCGTTCCACCATATTCTTCTTTCCATTCCCATGCTTTTTCTAAAAAGCCTTCTCTTCCTAAATCCTCTTTTGTAATTCCTTCTTTTTTCAAATTCTCTACAATCTTTGCTTCTGTAGCAATAGAAGCATGATCAGTTCCAGGTACCCACAATGTGTTATACCCTTGCATTCTCTTGTATCTAATTAAAATATCTTGAAGTGTTTCATCTAAAGCATGTCCCATATGCAATTTACCAGTAATATTTGGTGGTGGAATTACAATAGTGTATGGCTCTTTTGTTTTATCTTCAGATGGTTTGAAATATCCTTTATCATTCCACTCTTGATAAATCTCCTCTTCAAAACTTTTTGGTTCAAATTTTCCTTCTAATGGCTTACGATTACTCATAATTTCTCCTCCTTTATTTTGTCGCACTAACTGACAAGTTATAATCTTTTAAGTTTTCTATTAATTCAAATCTTACTTTTTGTCCTGTAACATTATCTGGTCTTTCTGGAATTTCCTCTAAAAACATTTTCTCCGGTCTAACACATATTATTCCAGAACCATCTAAATGTCTATACACGACCATTCTTTCTCTTGTTTCTGAGTCTAGCCCTACACAAATAACATAATAGAATGGACCTTTAAAATGTCTGTAAATTTCTCCTTCTTTTACTTCTTTCATAACTTTTTCCCTCCTCAACACAAAACAAAAACCTCGCCCCTATGTTAAGGGCGAGGTAATAATTCTCACGGTACCACCTTAATTTTAACTAACAAATTAGTCAAATCTCTAGTTACTTTTAACGCAAGTTATACGGATAAACTTAAATTTATTTTCAGCTTATCAACTCCAAAGCTACCTTCAGTTTTCGTTTCTATAAGAAGCTCTCAGCGTATCCACTTCTTTTCTCTTTCTAGATCGTTTAAACTTACTCCTCTTCTTCCTTGTTTTTTTAATCTTTAAATATTGTAACATACTATTTTTGAAATAGCAAGATTTTTACTATATTTTATCCTATCAATATAAAAAAGAGGGAGCCTTAAATCGGCCCCCTTTTGGCTCTCACGCCTTGTTGAGTTCTTCCAGAGCAGCATAGATGCGCTTAGCACGCTCCAGCTCGGTTCTGGCCGCAGCACTCTCGTCAGTTGCTCTCTCAAGCGCCTTCGTGGCTTCCGGAATAGCATTCCGATGGTTTACATACTCATCGAGAGTTTCGATGGCACCGCCAACCTCCTGAACGTCCGGAGCCCCTTGTGCTGCCAGCTTGCGAATCAGCTTGCCGATGCCGTTAAACCTCATGTGGGCCCCATTCACCGCATCCTGATGCTTCTGCAAGGTAGCGCTGGCAGTCTCCACGTCAGCCTGCCGCATCTCCAAAGCCTTGGTAGCATCCTCGACAACCGTGTTGGCGTCCTTCAGCATCTTGAGCAGCTCGGTCTCATACCGTTCCCTCAATTCCTTCGTTTTCATGTTGTCATTCCCTTTCGTTGTATTTTTGAGCCAAACATATTGCAATGCTCGGGTATTATTATATCACGTCCTTGAAATTATGTCAACTTTTTATGTTTTTTATTGATATTTTATCTTATCAACAACTCATAAACTCTACCAAACATTGTACTTATATAAAAGGGAAAGCAGAGTTTTCAAACTCTGCCTCCCTTTTACTGTACAGGAATTTCCTATTCAGCCTTCTTTCATTTTCTCAACCCTTTCGTAATATATCCTTCGCAATATTTCTCCAGTGACATATCCATCATGTTAAATCCACCACAAGTTTCTTCATTTTCCATTCGCATCTTACTTATTGAAATCATCATTTTAATTGCTTGTTCTTCTCCAAATTCCTTTTCTTGTTGTTCCTGTTCTGACAAAATAAAGTTTTGTTGTTCTCCAATAAATAGTCCCTTAATGCTTCTAGGCGTCACAGTTATTCTCGCTCCAACTTCAAAGTTGTTACCTTCTATGCTAATAAAAACTCCCTTGTCACAAAGTACCAATGTTTCTCCACATTTGTATGTCGCATAAATGATGCCAGTTTGCTCTTTTCCAATCATTTCCTTTGCAAGATCCAATCGCAATTTAAGCAAAACCTCTGTTAATGTGAGTAGTCTCTCTTTTGCCTTTTCTGCGCTTGGATTACGCAGACTCGCTGCTTTTGTCCCTGGTGTTGGGACTAAAAAGTTTACGCTCAAAAAATGCAAATTATTCTGCTCAATAATTTCAAGTTGCTCGCGGAAGTTAACATCATTTTCCCTACAGTATCCTGTCATCACATTAGATGCAATCATTTTTCCCTGCAATCGCTTAAAAATTGACAAGATCTTCTCCTTGCTCATTTCGCCAACCCCCATTTTTTCTCTTACCGCGGGTATAAAGGATTGCAGTTCCATTTGAAGAAAAATAAACCTTGAATTTCGGAGCAACTCAATAGTCTCATCCGTTAATTCAACCATCACAATTCCATTCAGTTGATATAACATATCAGGAATTTCCAAAAGAGCTCTTAATAAATCAGGTAACCGTTTTCCTTGATCGTTATACTCTGTTGAATTCATTGCATTTAGCACAACTCTTTTTACACCTTGCTGTCGTGCCAATTCTACTATTTCTATGATTTCGCTCATAGGTACACTTTGCAATTTGTAATCCATGTATGCCACTTTGCAAAATGTACATTTTCGGTTGCAACCATATGAAATATTAACGATGGCACTACCGTCTTGCAATATGGTAGGAGTAATGCTTGTTTCTCCAAACGTTTCATCTAACTGATTAAAAAATTCTTCTGGAGTTGTAAACTGAAAAATCTTCAAATTCGTCAGCTTCTTTTTTGCTACTTCTACCAATTCCTTGGTTCTGCTTAAACACTCTCCTAAGAATACTCTTCCTTGAACTTTCTGTTTAGAGAGTCGAACTAGGGAATCCATTGCTTCATTCAGTTCATCCGTTGTCATGCAGCATTGTTTTACAAGAATGATACCACTCGACCTGACCTTGTTTGTTTTTCTCCAGCCTTCTGCATCAAGCCGCTTTGTGATCTTTTGCCAACACTCATAATGTGCTCCACAATGTGACTCTGATTCAATAATACAATACGTTTTTGGCATTTTTTCCTCCTGTCTTTCCTATTTAACATTATGTTACCATTTCTTACTTGTGTCTTTTTAATGAAAGAAAACATCCCTCCTTAATTTTAAATTTGGAATTACATTGTAAAAATTCATAGTTTATATTATACCACATTTACATAATATTTTCAATTTAACCATAAAAAGCACCCGTTAATATTACACAAAATAGAACCACAACGCTCCCACCATTGCTATAATAAAACCTAATATCTTTAGTCCCAAACTTCCTTCATTTTGGTCACCAAAACTAAAGGCCTTTTTAGTAATTACTCTTGCATCAAAAATGCAAACTACTCCAAGTGCCACTAAAATGATTGCTACTATTCTTAATATAATTTGTCCCATTTTTTGCTCCTTCTTGTCAGTTAGGGGACGTTAGTTTAACTGACACTAGCAACTGAACGTCACTGTATACTTACATTCAAACGAATCATTTGGTTTTAATGAGATAAGATCTCGTTTTTGTGTAAACACTCCTGAACCTTTTATTGTATCTGCTGTTGAAAACCATGGTTCAATGCAGATAAATGGTGCATTTGGCTTTGACCAAATTGCTAAATATGGAAAATCTGCAAAATCCATCGTTAAAACAGTCTCTTCTGTAATTCTCTTTTTTAAACTAATTTTATTGGAAGTAATTCCTTTCATAATTAGTGCATCATTGTCAAATGTATGTGGTCCAATTGGAATAATCTTTTTATTTTCCATTGGATTTTTAGCATATTCTGTACCAATCAATCCGTCTATCAAATACAAAAAGTGAATTTTTTCTTCTTCTTGTTCAAATTCTAAATAGTAATGTCCCTTTTTTAACTCTTCTTGGTCAATCTTAAAAGCAGGATGTCCGCCTATCCCAAAAGGTAAATTGATTAGCCCAGTATTTACCACTTTATAAATAGTGGTTAATTTATTTCCTTCAGTTCGATAAGTATTATATAATTCAAATTCGTAAGGATATTTCGCCAATGTATATTTATTACTTTTTAACACATAAGAATGGAAATTATCTAGTTTGGTAATTGGCTCAAATTCTAAATCTCTAGCAAATCCATGCTGTGGTAATTCATAAGTTCTTCCACCTATTAAAGTAGCATTTTTCTTTAATTTCCCTACAATAGGAAATAGCACTGGTGAATGTCTTTTCCAATAAATTTTGCCATTTTCATCTATGCAGCTTTCTCCTGGATGGATTTTCTCTTCGCCATTTATTTTAAAACTAATCAATTCCCCACCCTTATTAGTTGTTAACATTTGTGTATCCATAGGCTTTTCTCCTTTCGCTTTAGTCCTTATATATCATATTGTGTTTTTATGTAAATGTCAAGAGTTCATAACTATAAAGCTACATTTTGTTTTAACCTATGATTCACTAATTTACGAAGTCTTTTATTTTTCTCTAATTTTAATCCTTTATCTTCTGCTTCTATTTTTAATGCTACACTTTGAACAGATTTTAGCATTGGCATATCCACAAATAGATTAGCAATTTTGAAGTCTGGTAGTCCATGTTGTTTGGTTCCAAAAAATTCCCCTGTTCCTCTAAGTTCTAAGTCTTTTTCTGCAATCACAAATCCATCATTTGTTTCTTGCATGGTCTTCATTCTTTCTCTTCCTACTTGCGAGCAATGACTATCATATTTTAAAATGCAATAAGATTGATATTCTCCTCTACCTACTCTTCCTCTTAATTGATGAAGCTGCGCTAATCCAAATCTTTCTGAGTTTTCTATTACCATAACACTTGCATTTGGTACATTTACTCCAACTTCAATTACTGTAGTGGATACTAAAATATCAATTTCTCCATTTTTAAATTGTTCCATAACTTTGTCTTTTTCTGATGGTTTCATCTTTCCATACACACACTCTACTCGATAGTTAGGAAAAATCTCCTTTTGATACTTCTCTGTCCATTCTTTTACTGCTTTTAAGTCTGCTTTTTGTTCATCTACTTCTTCGTCTTCTTTTTCTTCTACTAATGGACACACAACATAAATCTGTCTTCCTTCATCAATATTTTTACAAATGAAATTATTCACTCTTTCTTCCATTCTTTTGCTAACTGCAAACGTTTCTATCTTCTTTCTATTCGGTGGAAGTTCATCAATAATTGAAATGTCTAGGTCTCCATATAAGATTAAAGCCAAAGTCCTTGGAATTGGTGTTGCAGTCATAACTAACACATCTGGATTTACTCCTTTTGCAGAAATAGCTGCTCTTTGTCGAACACCAAAACGGTGTTGCTCATCTGTAACTACTAATCCTAATTTGTGAAAAATCACTTTATCAGTAATTAAAGCATGTGTTCCAATTAGTACCTGAATGGTACCATTCGCTAAGCCCTCTAAAATTTCTTCTCTTTCCTTCTTCTTGGTTGCACCTAATAATAAAGCACAGCGAATTCCCATTGGCTCTAAAATTTTTTGAAACTCTTCTAAATGCTGTGTTGCTAAAATTGCAGTTGGTGCCATAACAGCTGCTTGATAACCGGATTTCACCGCCTTATATGCTGCAATCATAGCCACTACTGTTTTTCCAGAACCCACATCTCCTTGTAACAAACGGTTCATAGCCTTTTTAGATTCCATATCTTGATCAATTTCTTCTAATACTCTTAGCTGAGCTTTCGTCAATTTGAAAGGTAATTGATTAATCACATCAGACATTTTTACATCTTTGCTATAGCAAATTCCCTCTTCTACTTTTGTTTGTTCTTTTAATTCTAGCAAAGCTAATTGCATACTTAATAATTCCTCAAATACTAGCCTTTTGCGTGCTTGCAAACGCTCCCCATCTGAATTAGGAAAATGTATTTTTTGCAAACTTGTTTCTAATCCTTCTAAGTTATATTCTGATAATAAATAATCTGGCAAAGTTTCTTCTATTTTACTTCCTACCATTTTCAAACTATTTTCTACCGCTTGTCTGATAGCCGTTTGTGATAATTTATAAGTAGATGGATAAATTGGCATGATTTTCCCTGTATTTTTTTGTTGTCCTATTTCATCATAAATAGGACTTCTCATTTCTGTTTGTGTTAAGTTTTTTTCCACTTTTCCGAAAAAGCGATATGTTTGCCCTCTTTTAATTTGTTGTTTTACATATGTTTGATTAAACCATGTAAGAGTACACATTCCTGTATTGTCCTCTACTGTTGCTTTTAATAATGTCATATTTTTACGGATCTTTTTCAAAATAACTTCTGATGTCACAGTTGCCTCAATCGTCACTTCTTCTCCTGGCGTTAATTCTGCTATTTTTTTTACTTTGCTTCTGTCCTCATATTCACGTGGGAAATACGTAATTAAATCCCCTAACGTGTAAATCCCTAGGCTATTTAACAATGCTGCTCTATTAGGTCCTACTCCTTTTACAAATTGTACATTTTGGCTTAAATCTATCATCTTTTTTCCCTTTATAAAACATTTTTTTCTATTATATAGCAATTTTTTCAAAAGACGCAAGGGCTTTTACAACAAAAAAGGCAGATTCTATGTAATAAGGACAAATTTTGTTTTCATATAATAAAATTGGAAAGGTGTGAAATAATCATGAATAAAAATAAATTAGCTATTGTAGGGGCTACTGGGCTTGTTGGTCAAACCATTTTAAAAGTTTTAGAAGAAAAAAAGTTACCAATTGAGGAATATGCTTTCTTTGCTTCTAGTAGGTCAGCTGGTAAAAAAATTCATTTTTTAGAAAAGGAATATACAGTTCAAGAACTAACTACTAACTCTTTTGATGAAGGATTTACCTATGCCATTTTTTCTGCTGGTGGTGAAGTTGCTAAAAAATATGCTCCTATTGCAGCTGCTAAAGGCTGTATTGTAATTGATAATAGTAGCGCATTTCGTATGGATGGTGATGTTCCTTTGGTTGTTCCAGAAGTAAATCCAGGGGAAATTTCAAATCATCAAGGAATAATTGCTAACCCTAATTGTTCCACTATTCAGGCAGTTGTAGCATTAAAACCTTTAGATACTAAGTATCATATCAAAAGAATTGTTTATAGCACTTATCAAGCAGTTTCAGGTGCAGGTTACAAGGGAGTTTTAGACTTCCAAAATGGAATTACACATTACCCTTCTACAAGTTACAACCTTGCTAAGTTCCCTTCCCCTATCTTTAATAATTGCTTACCGCATATTGATATTTTCTTGGAAAATGGTTATACCAAAGAAGAAGAAAAAATGATCAATGAAACTAGAAAAATTTTAAAGAAACCTGATTTAGCAATTACTGCAACTACAGTAAGAGTACCAGTTTTAAATAGTCATAGTGAATCAATCAATGTGGAATTTGAAAAAGATTTTGAACTGTCTGAATTAAAAGAAGTATTGCAAAAAGCCCCTGGAATTGTTGTAAAAGATGATAGTTATAATGAAATGTATCCTACTACTTTGGATAGTAATGATAAAGACGAAGTTTTTGTTGGTAGAATTCGTAGAGATTTCAGTGTAAATTCTGGGGTAAATCTGTGGGTAGTGGCTGATAATTTAAGAAAGGGTGCTGCTAGTAATGCAGTACAAATTTTAGAGAAGTTACTATAAAAAATATTAAGGGGAATTCGTAAGAATTCCCCCTTCGTCTTGATTATTTGGCAAGTGTGCCATATCTTGCATCTCTTCTAACCTCTTTTTCAGGTGTGTGGATGGCACTTTTGTCCACCTCAAATAATCTTTCTTATTGTATTCTTATTATACACTATTTATTCATTTTTGTCTACAACCATAAAGTATTTTTCCTCGATTTTGAATAGTTTGTATATAACTTCTATCATTTAATTTCATAAAAGTGATAATAGAATTTTCAGCTTCTTCATTACTCACATTTAACTTAATAACCAATCTATATTTTTTATCATTTATATCTTTTAGTAAGATAATTGTATCAATATGCTTATTATCTTCTAATATATAATCTGGATGTTCAATTACTTCTTTCATTATCTTCTTGAAGTTTTCTAATTTTAAATTATGTTTATTTTGAATATGTTGACTTCGTTCATGTGTAATTACAACTCTAAACTTCTTTATATAAAATTGCCCCAAAATTTTTTTATTTAGCTTTCCTATAATTACAAAACTTCTACTCTTTTTTCTTAGCACTAATTTTCTCCTCTTTTAAAACCTCTTCTATAACGGAATATTGTGCTTCATCTTCTGCTACTTTACTTGTTTCATTTTTGACATTTTCTATTGCATATCTTATTTCCGCTTTCCTTTTTTTAAATTCTTCTAATAGCTTTTGCCCTTTATATCCTTCCTTTATCAAGTCTTCTAATATGAAGTCGGCAAAATTATCTTGGCTTGTATCAACAATTGGTCTAATAATAATTGAATTATCTTTCATAATACACTCAACTTCATTTTCTATGTTTAATGCCTTACAAAATTCTAAAGGGATTGTAATTTGCCTTTTGCCAGAAACTGATATTCTTTTAGGCTTTATATCACTTTTTTTCATTTTTGGAACCCCCGATTTCTTTACTTTTTCTCATATTTCTATTATATTTTTCAATTCTTTGTTTCATTGTATCAAAGAAGCAAAGAATTGTCAATGACATAGGTTAACTATTATTTGAATTATTAACAATTTTTTCCATAATAAAAAACACTAGATTTTTCTAGTGCTTTACTTATTTTTTACTTATATATAACTATCGCTTCTGAACCTGTCGTTCCACCAGCATATTGTATCCCTATTATTTTGATATCTATTATTTCGTACCCTTGATTCTGTATTATTTCTAATGTATTTTCTAGTTTGAATACCTGTATATGATTGTCAAATGAAGACTTTGCCTCACTTTCTATCAATATAACATGATATTTTCCATCTTTTGGTTTTAGATTGTTTTGTAGTTCCCTCTTCATTACCTTTAATTGTTCTAAATCTTTCGTTCGTCTTTTTTCCATTCTCTCTTGCTCTGCTTTTTCTGTACCATTCTTCCATGCTGCTTTTATCTCTTCTTTCAAACTTGGTTTGATATTTTCTTGTCCCACTTCTATGCTTTTCAAACGATTTCCACAATAATTACAAAATACCGAATCTTCATTTACTTCTTTTCCACAATTATTACAAAACATAATTAACTCCCTCCATTATCATATCTAAAAAGTTATTTCTAGTTGTTTTTATTCTCTCTAATGATTTTATTCAATATACTTAAACAAGTTTGCGCTTCTCTATGTGCCTTTTTATATTTTTCACTTTTCACATCTATCCCAATCATTATCCCCACATTTAAAAATGAAATACCAATAAACGGATTATCAAAATGATCTAGTTCTATTTCTAAATCCACTTGAGTAATCAATTGTCTTCCTGTCCCTAATCCGAGTTGTAATATTTCCCCCTACATTTGCCACATTTTCTATTACTCTCGCACCTGTAATTTCTGAAAAGTCAATTAATTGCCCATTTATCTTTACTTTTTGTCTTTTCTCATTTATTGCAAAATTTTCGGTTATTTGAATAAAATCTTCTTCTCTATTTTCCTGTATTATTAACTTTGAATTTGCTTGCCCACAATATGTGCAGAATTTTGCATCTTCTGTAATTTCCTTCCCACAATTATTACAAAACATAACCTATCTCCTCTCACTATCTATAAAAAAAGTATAGTATAAATTGCATCAAAAATCAACAAATACCTATTGTTTTCTTCCAAAATAAAAACACCTACTTTCAGTAAGTGTTTTCATTCTTATTATTTTAATTTAATTTTTAGCTCTTTTGAACTTAAAATGCTGTCACTATATATTAATGATAAACCTTTATCACCTTTGGTTGTTTCAAAAGCGATTGTCCCTGAAACTTTTCCACCTGCAACTAATTCTCCTGATGATAGTGAAGTATCACTATTAATAGTTGTAAATGTTATACTTTCTTGTTGTCCTTGAGAGTTTTGTAATTTAAAATCATAAGGATTGTAACTTAATTTATTTTTTCCTTTATTTTCAATAGAAACTGTAATGATTACAAATTCCTTTCCTGACTTTGGCTTATCCCAATCATTTCCTTGAGATTTTTCAACTTTTGTAACTTTAATTACTCCATCTCCTAATGTTGCTGCATCTCCTTGATTGTACTCTAATGTCTCTGACTTACTAGTGTCAAGTGCATTACTGATTTCATTAACTGCTGTTTCTAATCCCTTATGCATAGAATATGCCATATAAACAGCAATAACTGCTACAATTAAACCAGCAATTGCCATTCCTTTGCTAGCTTTTTTCGCTAATGCAACAATAGAAAATATAATTGCTAATGCTCCTAAAACAAATGAAACATAACTCACTACTGGAATAAACGAAAAACATATAGCAATAATTCCTAATACTAGACCTGCTGTAGCAAAACCACTTTTCTTTTTTTCTTCCATATTATCCTCCTTTTATATAAGTACTCCATATAGGTTACTCTGTTTAGGTAGATAATACCCCATATAGAGTCTTTTGTCAACCCCATATGGATAACTTTTATATAATATTTTTGGTAGGTGATATTATTGAATACAAGATTACGCGAATTAAGAGAAGACCATGATTTAACACAAGTCCAGTGTGCTAAAATAGCTCATATCTCAAAGAATTCTTATATCCGTTATGAAAATGATGAAAGAATGATACCTTTAGACACAGCCATTGTCTTTGCGAAATATTACCATGTTTCTTTAGATTATTTAGCAAAGCTATCTGATACGAGTAAAGCTACAACTACTTTAAACAAAATGCTATAATTGCTGCCTTTATTTTAGACAGTAGCTATAGCATTTTTGGTTGTATTTTCTTGCATTTTGTGCTAAAATTGTGTTGTTTCAAATATAGATTAGTTTGCCAAGCGGCTGATGTGCTTAAGCTATATATATTTTGAAAATAGAAATAGGAGGAACTATGTTAGAATTAAAAGATATCTCTTTTGCAAGAGATAACAAACAAATTTTAAATCATGTTGATTTAAAAATAGATAACAGCAAGTTAGTTTGTATTACTGGCCCTAATGGTTCTGGCAAATCTACACTTGCTAAAATTATCATGGGTATCTTAACACCTGATAGTGGCACCATTTTATTAGATGGACAAGACATTACCCATAAAAATATTACAGAAAGAGCAAAACTTGGTATTGGCTTTGCTTTTCAACAACCAGTTAGATTTAAAGGTTTAACTGTGAAAGACTTAATTGAAATATCTGCTGGAAATAGCCTAAAACTTTCAGAAGCATGTGATTATCTATCTGATGTTGGCTTATGTGCAAAAGACTATTTAAACCGTGAAATTAGTAATTCACTTTCTGGCGGAGAACTAAAACGTATTGAAATTGCTATGCTTGCAGCAAAAAAATCAAAACTTACTGTATTTGATGAACCAGAAGCAGGAATTGACTTATGGAGTTTTAATAGTTTAATTAGTGTGTTTGAAAAAATGCATAGTGAAATTCAAAACTCCTCTATTGTTATCATTTCACATCAAGAAAAGATTTTGAATATCTCAGACGAAATTATTTTATTGGCTGATGGAGAAATTACAGCCTCTGGTCAAAAAGAAGATGTGTTACCTCTTCTCCTTAAGCAAACTACAAGACCTTGTAAAGTAATGCTTGATAAAGGAGGTAACAAATAATGAGTGATGAAATTGAAAATAAATTAGATGCCATTGAAATGAACTTATTAAAATCAATTGCTGATATTGAAAAAACACCGATGGGAGCTTACAATATTCGTGAAAATGGAAAAGGAGTTGCTAGAAAAACAACAGCTAATATTGACATTGTAACCAAAGAAGACAAGCCTGGTATTGATATTATCATTAAGCCCAATACGAAAAATGAAAGTGTTCATATTCCAGTCATTCTAACTCAAAGTGGTTTTAACGATGTGGTATATAACGATTTCTATATTGGTGAAAATGCTGATGTCGTTATTGTAGCAGGTTGTGGTATTCATAATTCTTCTTGCGAAACATCAGAACATGACGGAATTCACACTTTTCATCTAGCTAAAGGCTCTAAAGTAAAATATATTGAAAAACACTATGGTGAAGGCGAAGGAACTGGTGATAGAATTTTAAATCCTCAAACCATTGTCTATTTAGAAGATGGTAGTAATTTAGAAATGGAAACAGTACAAATTAAAGGTGTTACTTCAACCGTTCGTGAAACAAAAGGAGAACTTGGACCTAATAGCAATTTAGTCATTACAGAACGTATTATGACTGCAGGTAATCAAACAGCAAAAACCATTTTTAATGTAGATTTAAATGGTGAAAACTCTAGTGTTCACGTTGCTTCTCGTTCCATTGCCCGTGATCAATCCACCCAAGAGTTTATTTCTAATGTCAATGGTAATACAAAATGTTTTGGACATGTAGAATGTGATGCCATTATTATGGACAAGGCTAAAGTTATTTCTACTCCTCAAATTGTTGCCAATGACATTGATGCCAGTTTAATTCATGAAGCTGCCATTGGAAAAATTGCAGGTGAACAAATTATTAAATTAATGTCACTTGGCTTAACTGAAGCTGAAGCTGAAGAGCAAATTATTAATGGATTTTTAAAATAATGTCAGTTTGGGGACAGATGTCAGTTAAACTAACGTCCCCTAACTGACACTTATCCCTCCTTGGCTGCATATTATATGCAAGTAAAGGAGGTTTTATTTTGAAGAAAAATCTATTTATCGGTTGCGGTACGGCATTGGTTACTCCATTTACAAAAGATGGTATCAATTTTGAAGAATTAAAAAAGCTGTTAGAATTTCAAGTAGAACAAGGTGCTGATAGTATTATTATTTGTGGTACTACTGGCGAATCTTCTACTATGTCTTTAGAAGAAAAGAAAAAAGTGATTGAATTTACAGTTGAAACCATACATAAAAGAATTCCTGTTATCGCAGGTACTGGCGGAAATAATACCAAAGAAGCAATTTTACTTTCACAATATGCTGAAAAAGTTGGTGTTGATGGCTTATTAATAGTTACTCCTTATTATAATAAAACAACTCAAGCTGGCTTAGTCGCACATTATACTGAAATTGCCAAAAATGTTACTTTGCCTATTATTTTATATAATGTACCTAGTAGAACTGGCGTAAATATTGAACCTAAAACTTGTCTTACACTCTCTAAAATTTCAAATATTATCGGCATTAAAGAAGCAAGTGGTAATTTATCGCAAGTAGCTGACATTGCTAATTTATGTGGAGATGATTTATGGATTTATTCTGGTAATGATGACCAAACCCTCCCTATTTTATCTTTAGGTGGCATTGGCGTTATTTCTGTACTTTCTAATCTTGCTCCTAAATTTATGCATAATATGGTGTTTGATTATTTAAGTGGAAATTTTACCTTGGCAAAAGATTCTCAAATAAAAGCTATTCCCCTTATTCGCTCCCTATTTTGCGAAGTAAATCCTATCCCTGTAAAAGCTGCACTGGCTAAAATGGGATATCAAGTTCGGCTTGCCAAGGCTCCCACTAATTCCTATGTCAAGCTCTAATTTATATAAATTAGAAGAAGAAATGAAAAACTTTAAACTTCTCCCATAAAACTTAAAATTTCCTTAAATTATTTCTATTTTCGAGATAATATGATATAATGAAGTAAGAGTTTAAAATAAAAGGGAGTTTAAATTGATTTTATGATAAACCATACTTATGATGAGTTTATGAATATTATTCAAGATTTAATAGAAAATCCAACTGTGAAACAAATGAGATATTTTAATCAACATGCCAATACTTCATGTTATCAGCATTGTATGCAAGTTGCTTATTATACTTATTTGATGTGTAAGTTTTTTCATTTAGACTATGTTTCTGCTACTCGTGGTGCTATGCTACATGACCTATTTTTATATGACTGGCATACTCACGAAAAGCCTGATAACAAATGGACTAGTCAACACGCCTTCTTACATCCTAAAGTTGCTTTAAAAAATGCTAAAAAAATTTTTCATTTAAATGCAATTGAGCAAGATGTTATAGTCAACCATATGTGGCCTGTTACTATTAAAATTCCTCATTTCAAGGAAACAGTTATTGTAACTTTTGCTGATAAGTACAGTGCTTGTAGAGAAACATTTTGTTATTTTAGAAAATTATTACATACCAAAAAATTATATAAATATGCTTACGTATTTTTAAGTTTAATCATCTTTAGAATTGTTTAGTTATATTTTTAAAACTGTATGAATTCTTGTGAATTTCATGCAGTTTTTTAATTGCAATCCATTTTTTACATATACCTTTCCGCCCTAGCATACACTATAGCAAAGAGGTGAAAAAATGTTAAAAACTTTTATCAATGGTATTGGTGGAAAAATGGGAAGTGAAGTTGCTAATCTAGTTTTAAAGGAACATGACTTTCAATTATTAGGTGGTTTAGACCATTCGCCTTGTTCAAACAACTCCTATCCTATTTTTTCTGATATCAATTCTTTGTCTGAGATTCCTGATGTCATAATTGACTTTTCTGCGCCAGAAGCTACTATTGCTATTCTACCTTATTGCATTTCTAATCATGTTCCTATTGTTATTGCTACTACTGGCTTTTCCAAAGAACAACAAGACATAATTAAAAATGCTTCCCTACAAATACCTATTTTTCAATCAAGCAATATGTCCTATGAAATTAATTTACTTAGCCATATTGTTTCTGAGCTTTCTCAAAAATTGCCTGAAGCAGATATTGAAATTGTGGAAACACATCATAACCAGAAAAAAGATAGTCCAAGTGGAACTGCTCTTTTATTGGCAGATAGTATTAATCATGCAAACTCTGATGTCTACCTATACGAATTAAATCGTATGCAAAAACAAGAAAAAAGAAATTCAAAAGAAATTGGATTCTCTAGTATTCGTGGTGGAAATATTGTTGGTGAACATTCTGTATTCTTTTTTAGCTCTAACGAAACTTTAGAAGTAAAACATACTGCTCATTCTAGAACTGTTTTTGCAGAAGGATCAATCAAAGCAGCAAAATTTTTAGTAAAGCAAAAAAGTGGTTTATATTCTATAATAAATTAAAATATATTAACAATTTTCAACGCACTCTTATCTTTAATATGCTCAAGAATATAAATACAACTTTCTAAATTTTCTACACCTTGAGCATATTCTTGCATATGAATATCTGCTTTTAGTCTTGTTAGTTCTGTTTGTACCTTTTCAAGCTCATTATGTTCTGTATAAAAAGCCATTAATTTATATTTATTTTCCCAAACTTCTTCTACTTTTTTCATTTGCTGTTCAGACTTTTTCTGGTCTGGACTCTCTTTCTCCATTTCCTCACGTAATAAAGTTAGCTCACCACTTATTTGCCCAATTGCTTCAATTGTATTATTTTGCGTGATAATATTTCCTATTACAACTAAGGCTATTACAACAATACTAATGACTAATTCTTTATACATATTTTCCCCTTTCTAACCCAATTTTATGTTTTACTGCTCTTCTTTCTATCATTTCACATCTTTTGCTTGGCAAAAAATTTGTCCTTTCCCATCATAAGTAACAATTAAAGCATTTTCTGGACTAATATGAAATTTGCTTACTTCTTTTCTAAGCCAATCCTCATCTTTTTCTATTTTTCTCAAATTTTCTTGCATAATTTTTCCATCTACCACTAAGTCATAAGCAATTCCCTCATATTCTGGCATAATATTAAAATCTTCTGGAATAGTCGCTCTTTTATTCGGTTTTTGAATGACTGTTACTTGTCCACTCGTCTCTAAAATAGCATATTCTACATCACCTAAATTAAAAACATTATTATCTCTTAATCTCTCCTCTAATTCATTAATGGTAAATCTTTCTTTTTTTAGAGCTTTTTCATCAATTCTTCCACGATAAATTAAAATAGTTGGTCTTCCACACATTAATTCTCTTATTCTAACACTCTTCATATTAATTAAAGAAATTAACAGATGCATAACTAATAATCCTAAAATAGGAATAATACCATTTGTAATTGGAATTCCAGTATCAGACATTGGAATAGCTGCCAAATCTGCAATCATAATAGAAATAGCAAGTTCGAATGGTTGCATTTGCCCTATTTCTCTTTTTCCCATTAATCGCATTACAATTAAGACAATTATGTATAAAGTAATACTTCTAATTAAAGTTATTAGCATTTTTCTCTCCTAAAATTATTTTATAAAATATATATTTATTATTGATTTTAGCCAAAAAAATAAAATCTATTCAATTCATTTTGAATAAATTTTTATTTTTTGTTCATAATACAATTAGAAACACAAGCAACATTGTTTTTACATTTTTTAAGGAGGTTTTAATTATGTCAGATAATAATGCAAACACACAAACTAGATCTAACTCTAAAGGAACTGTTTGGCAAATCATTGGTAGATTAGTAACAGCTGCCGTTGTTCTTGCTATTACTGCATTTTTTACACCAGGGTTTCAAATTAATAATATATGGTCATTAGCAGCTGCTGCTATTGTCCTTACTGTTATTGATTATTTAATCACAAAATTTACTGGTTTACATGCAAGTTCCTTTGGTAAAGGATTTGTAGGTTTTGTACTTTCTGCAGTTGTACTATATGTAACCCAATATTTTGTAGCAGGTTATACTGTTTCTTGGATGGCCGCTATTATTGGTGCTTTAGTATACGGTGTTGTAGATTATTTTCTACCTGGCGAACAACAATAACAAATGTCCGATTGGGGACGTTAGTTTAGCGGACAAAATTATGTAAAATGTCCGTTAAACTAACGTCCCCAATCGGACATCACTTATTTTCCTTGGTTCCAGCCTTCCTTATTCGTTTGTCTTTGTCTTGCAATTCCCAAGCTCTCAGCTGGTACATCTTCTGTAATCGTTGAACCTGCTGCAATTAGAGTGTGAGCTCCAATATTAACTGGTGCTACTAAATTAACGTTTGAGCCAATAAAGCAGTTATCACCAATTTTTGTTTTATGTTTATTTTTCCCATCATAGTTACAAGTAATGGTTCCACAACCAATATTACATTTTGTTCCGATTTCGCAATCTCCCATATAAGATAAATGTGGCACTTTAGAACCTTCCCCAATAATTGCTTTTTTAATTTCTACAAAACTTCCTACTTTTACTTTATTAGCAAGCTTACAGCCTTCTCTAATATAAGCATTTGGTCCAATATTACAATCTTCTCCAATCACAACTCCTGATTTAATTGTTGTATTTGGATGAATAACTGTATCTATTCCAATTTCTACATCTTCATAAATATAGGTTGAATTAATATCTTCAATGGTCACACCATTGTTCATATGCATAGTATTAATACGAATTCTTAAAATTCTAGTAAGCATCTCTAATTGTGCTTTTGTATTTAAACTTAAAATTTCGGTATTATCTTCTACTAATACTCCACCTACTTTGAAGTCTTTTGTATTAAACATTTTAATAACATCTGTTAAATAATATAGACCTATACTACTTTGTTGTAGTTTTCCAATGATTTCTAATAATTTAGAAATTTCAAAACAGTATAATCCTGCATTTACTTCTAGTATTTTCTTTTCTGCTTCTGTGGCTTCTTTTTCCTCTATAATCGCTTCAATTTTGTTATCTCTTCTAATAATTCTTCCATATCCAGTTGGCTCACTAATAATACCTGTTAAAATAGTAGCTGCTTCATTCTCATTTTCTGACTTTTCTACTACTGTTTGAATCGTTTTTGGTGTGATAAGTGGAATGTTTCCATTAGCAATTACTACTCTTCCTTGTTTTCCTTCTAAATAGCTAACTGCTTGCATAATAGCATGCCCTGTTCCTAAACAGCTCTCTTGATGTAAATAAGTTACTTCATCTTTTAAAATATCTTCAATTTCTTGTTTATTTTCTCCAACAATAACTGCTACCTCTTCAATACCAGCCTTCTTCAAAGAATCTACTACTCTCTTAATAACAGCCTTTCCATACAATTCTTGTGCTAATTTTGACTTTTTAGATTTCATTCTGTCGTCTACTCCTGCTGCCATTACTAAACCAATTACCTTTTCCATTCTTCTATTCTCCTTTTTAATTTTATTAACATCTAGTAATTTAACAATAGTATTGATTGTACAAAGCTGTCGCCGTTTCAGGACTATCTACTCCTGTTCTATTTTTCACTGGTGCAAATTCTTCTTCTCTTTTTACTCGCAAAATTGTCATATCATTATAACGAGTAAATGCATCAAAAATGAAAGCTTCGAATTTATATACATTTGGTTCTTCTGGTTCAATATATTCTCCATTTTTATCAAGATAACCAGATTTTTTGAATGCAATATGATAAGGAAGCTGCACATTTGCTAAATCTTCTAAAACACTGCGATGAAATAAATTAAGCATAATATGTAATTCCCCATATACTAGTTCACCATTTTCATCTCTTTCCTCTGCCATTTCATCTGGAAGCTCTGTATATTCTATTACCTTTGGTTTTCCATTCATTTTGCAAAATATGCCTGCTCTTTCTTTTGGCTCTGCTTTTGCAACTGATTTACTAGCTATTTTATGATTTTGCTCTATTGTAAGTCCTACTAATAATGGATCTACAAAATTACACAAAACGTTATCCATACTATTAATAAATATCCATTCAATTTCTTGCTTTTTTAAATCCTCTAAAATTCCATTTACTTTTATTGCTTCGTAAATTCCGCCATTTCCATTCGCCGCTTCTTTAATTTTCTTATCTCTTCCTAGAATCAATTTTCCTTGTGTATCTAATAATGGTAATTCTCCTTGTGTAAAGAATTTTACTTTCGCTTTATCATACCCAAAATATTCTTTTTCTTCTAGAAATTGAATCGTATCTTCATGATTTTCCCTACTTGTCATAATATACCAAGGAAGAGTTACATGATACTCCTTTTCTGCTCTTTTTAATGTGTCCACCATAATTTCAAATAAATATTTGGGACCTTTGGCTGTTTCTAGACAATAAGTACCTTTTGGTCCTGAATGACCAAGTCTTGTCCCCTGTCCACCTGCCATTGTAATAATAGCATATTTTCCGTTTGCTAATAATATCCCTTCCTATTTTCTCTAATTCTTCTCGCCTTTGTTCTTCTATTTTCATTTTATCCACATAAGGAATATGTGAAATATTTTTTTCTTCCATGTGTGGTTCTTGTTTTGTTATTTCATACAATTGTTGTAATTGTTTAAAATCAATTGTTTTTACTTGCTGTTCTATTACTTTTTGTTCCTCTTCTGTTAGATATGGTAAATACTCTAGTAATTGTTCTTGAGAGTATTTTTTTAAAGTTTC
The DNA here is from genome assembly GCA_910589185.1 of uncultured Clostridia bacterium. Taxonomy (GTDB): domain Bacteria; phylum Bacillota; class Clostridia; order TANB77; family CAG-508; genus CAG-273. The sequence continues at coordinate 56,238 of CAJUSU010000005.1, read as the reverse complement.
TATTGTTTCTTCTCTCATTTTTAAACTCCATTTCTCTTTACAGATTTATTACTATTGTATGCTAAGACTCTCTTAATGTTTAAATCTTCCTAAGTTATACCATAAATGAAATAAAAAAGCAAATTCCCTATAGCTTATTAGCTACAAGGAATTTGTTTGTTCTTTTGGTTAGCAACATTTATTATTGTTACGATTACATACTAATTGAATAATTCTAATGATGATGAGTATAGCAAGTATGACAGCTAAAACAATTAAAGTAGCAATTGCTGCAAATAAAACTGCTCCTATTACTGGAATAGATGCAATAATTAGTCCAAGTGTTAATGCAAATAAAACTGATAAAATAAAGATAATAATATCAATACAGCATCTGTTTTTTCTTTGTTTGCAACCAGTATAATAGCAATTATTGTTACATTTATCTTCTTCGTACATGTTCCTACACCTCCTATTAGTGCTTGAACTAGCACTAATATATAGTATGCAAAACTTGTACAAAACTTTCCATTTTTCGACAATTTTTAGTCTTTAAAATCCATCATTTCATCAATATTCATTTTGCCTGCTCTCGTAACTGCATCATAACCATATTTTTCTTTTATACTATCTAAAGTCTTATCTAATCTTTGTTGCTTTTCATTCTTTGGAGTATCAAATAAAGATAGTTGTTGTTTTTCTTTTGTAGTTAGTTTATCCACCTTAACGCCGATTAGTCTAATAGGTTCTTGCTCAAACATCTCTTCCAAAATTTGCTTTGCAATTTCATAAATAATTTTCGTACTATCTGTATTAGTGGCTAAACTTTTTTGATGTGAATATACCTTAAAATCTTTATTTTTAATTTGCACTCCTACAGTATGTGCTAATAACTGATGTTTTCTTAATCGATAACAAGTTTGTTCTGTCAAAGCTAATAGAATTTCCTCTATCTTTTCTAAATCTTTCATATCTTGTGGTAAAGTAGAAGAATTACCAATACTTTTTGGTTCTTCTGGTTCTGAAATAACCTCTGCATAATCAATTCCGATTGGCATATTCCCAAATCATTTTTCCAAACTTTCCAAATTGATTTTCTAATAACTCTTTTGGAGTGTGTGCTAATTCTCCAATTGTTTTAATTCCCAATAATTCTAACTTTGGTAAACTTCTCTTTCCTACCATTAATAATTCTGAAACTGGTAGTTGCCACATCTTTGTAGAAATTTCATTGATATATAAAGTATGAACTTTATCTGGTTTTTCAAAATCAGACGCCATTTTTGCTAATAGTTTATTAGGCGCTACCCCTATATTAACTGTAAAACCAAGCTCTTGTTTTACTCTTGTATGAATTTCATAAGCAATCTGGATATCTGTTTTTCCTTTTGGAATAAAATCAGTAATATCTAAAAAACATTCATCAATAGAAAATTGTTCAATTTTATCTGTATATTCGTGAAGTAAATCATATAATGCATTGGAATATTGCCTATACACCCTAAAATTGCTTTGATAGATTTGTAAATTAGGACATTTCTGTTTTGCAAAATAGATTGGCTCTGCTGTTTGTATTCCATACTTTTTAGCTGGAATACTTTTGGCAAGAACAATTCCTTTTCTTTTTTCTTCATCTCCACCAATAATAGCAGGGATAGTTCTAATATCTATCTCTGCTCCCTGTTTTAACATATCAACTGCTGTCCATGACAAGAAAGCACTATTTACATCTACATGCAAAATTTTACGTTCCACATTTTCTCACCTATGGATATTATAAAACAAACGTTTTTGTATGTCAATTATTTTATGATACATATTTTTCTACTTTCACTCTTAACTTTCCCTTTATTGTTTGGCAAATTACTTCTCCTATTTTGAACTTTCCTTTTCCTCGGATTGTTAGCAAATCTCCTACTTGTAATATAGTTGCATTTTTAGTTTTTGTTTCATAATTGACTAACACTCTTTCTTGCATAATGATTTCTTCTGCTTTTGTTCTAGAAGTATGTACTAATTCTGAAACCACTACATCTAGTCTTAGTTGTGGCACTAGTATGACCAATTCTTCTAACTGAATTGGCACTACTTCTATCTCTGAAATCTCCTTAGCTAAAATTTCTGCTTTTTGAAATCTAGTTAGTTCTGATAAATTAGAAAGCAAATAAGTTAGCATCTCTTCTTGTACTAAAATATCTGCTCCGTCTTCTCTTACTAAAATGTCCCCTATTTTTTCTCTCTTTATTCCTAATTTCATAATGCCACTTAAATAATCTCTATGACTGTATTTTCCTTTCAAATCATTTGGAAGCTTTATGGTAATAACTTTCATTTCTTTTTGTATCATTTTATCTTCTTGTAGGTTTTCTTTTAATAAAGTAAATAATCTCTCTGGAAAAAGAAATAGCATTTTTCGTTCTGCTTCTTCATATCCACCATAAAAAGTACTTTCTTGATATCTTACCTGTTGTAACACCTTTTGTGCTATCTTTTGTTGATATCCATCTAAGAAGTCGGTAATTTGAATTTGATTTTTCTGACTTGCATATTGAATTTTATCTAATATCTTGGCAACTAAAATTTTATCTTCTTCTTTCCCATATTGTTTTAATATCTCTTGCTTATTCATTTTAATTTCTAAACTCCATTATTTCCGTTTTTAACCTTATTGTAGCATAATTTATTGATATGAGCAAATACCTAAAAAGTATTTCATACAAACAAACCTTATTTACACTATATTTAGCATAAATAAGGTTCGCTTTATATTGATTTATTCAATTTTAAATGCTAAAGCCAGGCGCAACGCCACCGCTGCCGCTCGCGCCGTTGCTAATGCTGACATAACCGTCGCTGTTAACGCCACAGAAACTTTCGTCATAGTCGCAACGAGGGGAACGAAGCCACCACCAGAGCACACTGTCCGAGGAAGACGTCTTCTTTACGCGATTCTCACTTGCTACATTATATGCCTCTGTTGCATTCTTTTGATAATACATATACTGGCTTCCCTCACTTGTGATTGCTACTCCGTATGCTCCACTTTGATATCCACTATTTACGATTTCGCTTGATGCCAACAGCCATAAATAATCATTACATGTCGTCACACTACTTGCATCATCATATGTTGCAATGTACTTTTTCTTTACTTGTTTAATATAACTCTTATTACTTAAATTTGCCCCTAGTCCTCCGATTGTCCCGCTTTGTGTTGCATTATTGTTGGAGTATCCGTTTAGCTCTTTTCTCATTTTTGTTGCTGCCCAACCATTTTCATTTGCATTAGTTGAATTCATTGACATATATATGTCCCCTGTCATTAAATCTAAAAATTCAAAACTGATACTTGCTTTTTCATGCGTTCCACCATATACTATTTTATCTACTAAGTCGTCGTGTTTAAATCCTAACACTCTTACTCTTCTGACTTCTCCGTTATATTCTACTTCAAAAATATCTCCTGGCTTAATTGTATATCTCTTCCCGTCCACTACTACTTTTACTTCTTCCGTTTCACTCGTAATAGTGTTGTCATTTGCAATTTCTTTTGCAATTTGTTCAAGGGTTGCCCAATCTGATTTGATATTTTCAATTGGCACGTCTATTGGTTCTGTTGTTCCTTCACTCCCTGTTCCATTCAAATATTCGTTTACCATATTATCAATGGAATTCATATATTCTTGTTCATTTTTGATTGCTTGGTTTGTCTTTTCTTTAGCCTCTTGTGCTTTCTTAAAAATACTATTTTCTCCCATAGTATACATGATTGTGATTCCTGCTAAAATGAGCAATACTACTATGGTTACTACCAATGCTACTAATGTAATTCCGCTTATTTCTTATATTTTGTTTCATCTTTATTTTTTCCTCCTTTTTCTTTAGTATCTACTTCCTTCCTATTTTTATACACTATAGTCACATTTTATTTCGTGCTACAGTATAACATTTTGTTATATTTTAGCAATATATGTCATAAAATGTCAATATGCTTTTTGAAAAGATTTAGAAGTTGTAAAATTTCCTTGAAAAAAATATATTTATAGGATATAATAAAGGAGAATAAATTGATTTTATAAGGAGAGATGAATGATGAAAAGAAATTTAGTACGTGTTATAGCATTTTTAATGATGATGTTACTTATCACTTCACCAGTTTTTGCTGTAACAATTAATACAGGAAATAATGGCAACAATGAAACAAATTCTAACACAGTAGTTCCAGGAGTTACTACTTTAGAATTAGTAGAAAAAAAGCTTTGTGAAATTCCTATTACAGACCCAGCTAATGGTGATAAAATCGGAGAATTCACAAAAGAATTAACTAGTTTCGATGCTGAGAAAAAAGAGGCTATCTTAACTTTAACTGTTAAAAATCTAATGCAAAACGAAGATTTGACAAAGAAAAATTTAGAAGTTTTCTTCGTATTAGATAATTCTTACAGTATGACAAAACAATATAATAATAAAATAAAAACAGATTATGTTGCAGAGGCTGCTAATGACTTTACTAAATCTTTACTTGAGAAATTTGAAAATGCAAAAATTGGTCTTGTATCTTTCTCTAGTGTAAAAGTTGCAGAAGGTGCAGTTTATGGAACTGAAAATGATGCTAAATTATTATCTGGATTAACTAATTCAGAAGCTGACTTAAAAGCTAAAATTGAAGATTACAAAAAAGATCAAGGAACCTATACTAATATTGAAGCAGGACTTAGCGTTGCTGAAAAGAACTTTTCTACAGATGAAAATGTAGCAAGATATATTATTGTATTATCAGACGGTGTACCAAATTTATGCTTAAATACTGAAACTACTCTTCAATACTCAGGTGTTGTAGCAAAGGCTACTACTAAAAAATTACAAGATTTAAGTGCAAAAGGAATTCATATGTACTCTATCTTAATGGGATTAAATGAAACTAACAATAAAGTTCCTGGTGCTTCTCTTCCAGAAGGCGCTGATCCTAATACTACTTATGGACAATTAGCAGAAGAAATTTTCGGAACACCTGAAAAACCTATTGTTCCAAGTGTTGGTAAGTTCTTCCATATTGATTACGAAAATCTATATGATACTATGAATGAAAGTATTTATGAAGATATTGCTAATCAAAAAGATACCTTTATCAAAGATGTAGTTATTAAAGACTACTTCCCTAAAGAGATTGTTGAAAACTTTAATTTTGAATATGTTAAATCTCCTAACATTGGAAAAGTATCAGAAAAAATAGATTATGCAGATAATAGCATTACTTGGAATATTGAACTTTTGAATAGCGGTGAAGTTGCTACTTTAAGCTACAAACTAACATTAAAAGATGATTATAACAAAGAAATTGTCGACAAGATATTACCTACTAACTCTAAAGTAGATTTAGAATACAATTACGAAAATCAAAAGAAACAAGAAACAGCTACTGAATTTTCAAAAATTCGTGTAAGATATGTTAAATCAGATGATGAAACAGTTATCAAAAAGCCACTTCCTCAAACAGGAAATTACACTACTATGATTGTTTTAGTTTCAACAATTGTAATTGCAATATTTGCTATCTCAAGAATATATTTCTTTAAGAAATTAAAATAATTTTAAAATGAAAAGCGTCAATGAAACACACCTCAAAAACCTAATATTTTGAGGTGTGTTTTTTATGAGTAAATATTTATCTAATTTTGTCTAAAAATGTTGTAAATTCATTTACTTTTCTTGCTAAAATAGATATAATGAGTTTAGAAAATATCAAAGGAGAAAACTTATGAAAAAACTAACGAAAAATTTTATAATAAAAATTTTATTCATTTTTATTCTTACCCTATTATTAGGTTCAAAATCATTAGCAAGTAATATTGCAAATTCTTTACAACCAGTAGATTATACTGATGATTTCAAGAAATGGTTAGAGCTCTCAGAAGAGGAAAAAAGGAACACTATGCAACCCAGATTATATGGCATAACAGCTAGTAGCTCACAAACTCAAAATCCATTTTTTAGGGCTTTAAGAGCTTATACTGACCCTCGTTATAGTTTAAAAGATACTATCTCTACAAACTTAGTAATTAGAAATCAAATGCAAACTAATTCTTGTTGGGCTTTTGCAACTCTCTCTTCTCTAGAAACTAATCTTGCTATGACAGATTATAAAAAAGGAGCTTCTGCAAAAGTATATGACTATTCCGAAAGGCATATGGAATATGCTACTAGCAAATATTTTTTAGATAATGCTACCAATCCTCGTGGTTATAATAGAACTGCAAATGATGGTGGTCAATGGTATACTGCTATTTCCTATTTAACAAATGGACAGGGGGCTATTGCAGAAAGTGAAATGCCTTTTCAAAATAGCACAACTTTAATTAATTTAAGTGAAATTCAAAATAAAGCAGTAGCTAGTCAAGTATATGATACTGTAGATTTTGCTAATTACCGAACTGAAACAGACTCAGCCAAAGCATTAGAAATCCAAAATCAGATTAAACAACATATTCAAAATTATGGTGCTGTATATGCTTCTATGCATGGCAACTCTTCCTCTACCACAGCATTTTCATGTTACAATAATGCTACTGGTGCTAAGTATTGTAATTCAAGCACTCTTCATCCTCTCGACCATGCTGTTTCCATTGTTGGTTGGGATGATAACTACGATATTAACAACTTTGCTGAATCAGCTAGACCAACTAATAAAGGAGCTTGGATTGTTAGAAATTCTTGGGGTGAAAGACAAGAAGCTCCATTATCTGATTTAAAAGAAGAAATATTTAAAACCTATCAAGCACAATGTATTGCTAATGGTTGGTCAACAGCTGCTGAAATTCCAAATACCTTTATTGAAAGTGCAGGATTTACTATTGAAAATGACATTGCTTATATTCCTATGGGTGATAACGGATTTATGTATGTTTCTTATGAAGATGCTAATATTGCCAGAACCCTTTTTGGTATTGTAAAAGCTAGTAACAACATTAATTATGAAAACATTTATCAATATGATGAATTCTACCCAGCTTATCAAATGTCTTATAATGGAAATAAAATCTTTTTAGGTAATGCTTTTAATAAACAAACTTCTAATAAAGAATACATTACACAAATTTCGTTATATGCTCCAGAAACTTATACTTGTAAAGTGTATGTAAATCCTAATGGAACTAATAAATCGAAATCAGATTTACAATTAGTTAGCTTAAAAGCTGGCGAATCACAAACTATTTCTAGTGGCTTTCATACTTTAGAATTTGCGACCCCTATTGAAATAAAATCTTCTAGCTTTTTTATTGCAGTAGAAATCCAAACTGCCAATGCTACGAGTGCAACATTTTCATTAGAAACAAAAGTAGACTCTGTACCTACTTTTGATAATGTAAAAATAGAAACAGGAAAATGTTTCTTTACAACTCAAAATACTTCTGGCGAATTAAATGATTGGGATGATCTTAGTAAATTATCTTCTGAGAATACTAACTTCTTAAATGGGGATAGTACCATAAAAGCATATACTACTTCAGCTGTAGAAGACATTTCTTTAAAGAACATTGAAATTGTGACATCACCTTCTAAGACTTCTTATTACGAAGGTGAAAATTTCAATCCAGCTGGCATGGTAGTAAAAGCAAATTACAATAACAATACTTCTCGTACTTTAGATTCTTCTGATTACAGTATTTCAAATGGAACTAATTTAACCATTAGTCAAACTTCTGTAACCATTAGTTTTGAAGGCAAAACCACTACACAATCTATATCAGTTGCTTCAAAGCCTGTAACTGAAAAACCTGACGATAAAGATGATAATAAACCAGATGAAAAAGTAGAAGCCAAAAATTCTGATTTCAATAATGCCATTACAGTTGTAAAAAAGGCTCAAACATATCATTACACTAAAGATACTAAAAAGGATTATGTTTTAGTACAAATAGAAATAGACAAAGTTAATAGGGCTACTACAAATGATACTGTAGAATATTACTATTACCTCTCCCCTTATGCTAATGAGCAAAGCATTGATAATTGGATTAAAATTTCAGAAACCCAAACCTCAAACACTAGCTTACAGTTTGAAATAGATTCCAGAAAAGTTTCTAATTTTTCAGAAATTGCAAATGCAGATACCCTTTACCTTTACATCAAAGAAGTAGCAGTTAAGGGTGGAAATCAACATATTTTCTATACACAACCATTAAGTGTGAAATCTGATATAAATGCTGAAGTTTTTGTAGATGGTGTTAAAAAGCAAAATCAAAATTCGTCTAACTCTTCTAATAATGATAATACCACTGCTCCAGGAAGCATACCTCAAACTGGTATAAAAGTAACTCTTTCTATCTTCATTATAATTACATTACTAGGTGGATTAGTATTCTTTATTAGATATAAAACATTAACAAATAAAATGAAATAAAACATAGAAAAAGAGCCTAACGGCTCTTTTTTGGTTGGGGTACTAGGATTCGAACCTAGGAAATGTCGGAGTCAGAGTCCGATGCCTTACCGCTTGGCGATACCCCAATTTATGATGTTTATTTTATCACAATTTTCCCTAATTTGCTACTACATTTTAAAACTTTTCTTGATTATTTGTAATTTTACTTCAAACGTGGTATAATAATCTTCATATTTAGGTAATATCCTAAGTAATTGGCAAAGGAATTATGAAGAACAACTTTTTGAAGGAGGCTTTTTAATGGATTTCGTAGTTTCTATTCCAAAAGGCAAAAATATTTTGGAGTTTCTCCAAGAGCTGGACGGCGGACAGGATCTTGCTAAAGATGCGTGGCACTTTATGCGTAAAGATGTTGTTGAAGAACTGATGATGCAGGCAGGCGTCAAAGAACTAACACCTGCAATCTCTCTCGTAAACGGTGATTGCTCTTTTGCACTTCACTATGGTTCTTCCCAACGGCACATCGGCGCAATCGCTCTACGCTCTGAGCCATGCTATGACGCAAACCACCGTGCACTTTGGTTCATTGTAACCAATCTTTATCTCTTTGAGGATTCACCTATCCAAATTGCCTTTCGGCAACCCTCCGCCCTTCCCAGCGAAGCAATTTTTCTGGTATTAGAGGAGTAGTCGAAAAAGTGGCTATAACGGGGAGTTCATCTCCGTTACAGCCACTTTTATTATCATTATTCTATTTATTTTATTGCTTTTCTACCTCTAAAGATAGCTACATCTCCTAATTCTGCTTCAATATTTAATAGTCTGTTGTATTTTGCAACACGATCTGTTCTACATGGTGCACCAGTTTTAATTTGTCCTGCATTTGTTGCAACTGCTACATCTGCTAAAGTAGTATCTTCTGTTTCTCCACTTCTATGTGATACAACAGCTGTATATCCATTTCTCTTAGCAAGTTCAATAGCATCTAATGTCTCTGTTAATGTACCAATTTGATTTAATTTGATTAGAATACTATTAGCTGTTTTATTATCAATTCCTTTTTGTAATCTTGTTATATTAGTTACAAATAAGTCATCACCAACTAATTGTACTTTATCTCCAATACGTTCAGTTAGCTTTTTCCAGCTTTCCCAATCTTCTTCTGCTAATCCATCTTCAATTGAGATAATAGGATATTTTTCTGCTAAGTTTACAATGAATTCAACCATTTCATCTTTTGTTTTGAATTCATCAGTTTTCCAGAAATAGTATCCATCTTTTCCAATTTTCTTTGCTTCATCATACATTTCTGTTGCTGCAACATCTAATGCTAAACATACATCTTCTCCTGGAGTATAACCTGCTTTTTTAACTGCCTCTAGAATTAATTCAACTGCTTCTTCTTCACTTCCTAGGTTTGGTGCAAATCCACCTTCATCTCCAACACCAGTAGAATATCCTTTTTCTTTCAATACTTTCTTTAAGTTATGGTATACTTCTATACCCATTCTCATACATTCACTAAATGTTTTTGCTCCAACTGGCATAATCATAAATTCTTGTACACTTAAGCTACTATCAGCATGTTTTCCACCATTCATAATGTTCATCATAGGAACTGGCAATTCTTTAGCATTTACTCCACCAATGTAGTTATATAAGCTCATTCCTAATGAAGCGCTAGCGGCTTTTGCTACTGCTAGAGAAACACCTAACATTGCATTTGCTCCTAATTTTCCTTTATTTTCTGTTCCATCTAGTGCAATCATAGCTTTATCTATCTCTACTTGTGCATATACATTCATTCCTTCAATTTCTGGTGCAATTACTTTATTTACATTCTCAACTGCTTTTAATACACCTTTTCCTAAGTATCTACCTTTATCTCCGTCTCTTAGTTCTACTGCTTCAAAACTTCCTGTAGATGCTCCTGATGGTACCATAGCAACTCCACAAGATCCATCAACCGTTACAACTTCAACTTGAACAGTTGGATTTCCTCTTGAATCAATTACTTCTAATGCCTTTACACTTTCAATCTCTAAATAATCTTTCATTTTTTAACTTCCTTTCTTTCTTTATTTTTAATTATTTTAATTAAATTACTGCTAAAGTGCAGTTCGCACAAGGCTGCCGAGGTTGTTGAGGCTTTGCTGATTACAACGTCAGTATGCGTAGCCAAACAATGCAATAATTTAACTTAAAATCATTTTTGAATAATGCTCTCTCCTGTCATTTCTTCTGGCTTTGGTAATTCCATTAAATCTAACATAGTTGGTGCTAAATCTGCAAGCTTTCCTACCTTTAATTGCACACCTTCTACTCCAATCAATACAAGTGGTACAACATTAGTTGTATGAGCAGTATGTGGCTCCCCTGTCTTATAGTCTATCATTTGCTCTGCATTTCCATGATCTGCTGTCATAAGAATAATACCATTCTTTTCTTCAATAGCTGATACTACTCTTTCTACGCACTCATCAATTGTCTCAATTGCTTTAATTGCCGCTTCTAAATTTCCAGTGTGTCCAACCATATCTGGATTGGCATAATTTAAAATAATACAATCATACTTATCAGATTCAATTGCTTCTACTACTTTATCAGTTACCTCTACTGCACTCATTTCTGGTTGCATATCATACGTCTGAACTTTTGGAGATGGTACTAATATTCTGTCTTCACCTGGATATTGTTTTTCCTCTCCTCCATTAAAGAAGAAAGTAACATGTGCATACTTCTCTGTTTCTGCAATTCTTAATTGGGTTAGTCCTTGATTTGAAACATATTCTCCAAAAGTATTTTTTAAGCTTTCTGGCTTAAAAGCGATTTGAACATTTGGAATAGTTTCATCATATTGAGTAAAACATACATAATATAAATCTAACGGTTTAGTTGTAAAACCATCAAATTCTGGATCTACTAAGCTTCTTGTAATTTCTCTTGCTCTATCTGGTCTATAATTAAAGAAGATAACAGAGTCTTTATCTTGAATTGTTGCTACTGGCTCATTATTACTATTACAAATTACGGTTGGAAGTACAAATTCGTCAAATACCTCTTGTTGATAAGAACTTTCAATAGCTGAAATCGCTGATGTTGCCTTTTCTCCCTCGCCCTTCACTAAAGCATCATATGCTTTTTGTACTCTTTCCCATCTCTTGTCTCTATCCATGCTATAGAATCTTCCTGAAATACTTGCTATTTTTCCAACTTCTTTTTCTTTCATTTTTTCCTCTAGTTGTGAAATATAGCTTTCTCCTGAAGCTGGTGGAGTATCTCTTCCATCTAAAAAGCAATGTACATAAACATCATCAAAATCTTTTCTCTTGGCAACTTCTAACAAAGCTACTAAGTGACGAATATGACTATGCACTCCTCCATCTGATAATAAGCCCATAATGTGTAATTTAGAATGATTCTTTTTACAATTTTCTATTGCTCCTGTAATTTCTTTGATGCTAAAAAAGTCACCATCTTCAATAGATTTTGTAATTCTAGTTAAATCTTGATATACAATTCTTCCTGCACCAATATTGGTATGACCTACTTCTGAATTTCCCATTTGTCCATCAGGAAGTCCTACCTTTAGACCACTAGTATAAATTTCAGTGGTTGGCCATATTTTCATTAGTTTATCTATATTAGGTGTGTTTGCTAATTTTACCGCATTTGCCTTTTCATTGTCATTTATTCCAAATCCATCTAAAATCATTAGCATCATCGGTTTTCTTCTCATTATTTTTACTCCTTCTTTTTCAAAGTTTACAATCTCGCTTTACTCGATTGCATAAGTTACCTGTAACTCACTTGCGTTTGAACAGCTAACTTAACGTCCCTAAACTAACACTATTTTACTAAATTCTTCTACTTTTAAACTTGCTCCCCCTACTAATCCACCATCAATGTCAGTAGTAGAGAATAGTTCTTTTGCATTATCAGCTTTTACACTGCCTCCATAAAGAATAGTTATTTTTTCAGCAACCTCTTGCCCATAAAGTTCTGCTACTTTGTTTCTAATAGATTTAATACTATTATTTGCATCTTCTGATGTAGCTGTCTTCCCTGTTCCTATTGCCCAAATTGGCTCATAAGCAAGAACTACATTTTCCATTTGTTCTTTGGCTAATCCTTCTAACGCAAGCATGGTTTGCTTTGTAATAATTTCTTCTGCCTTTCCTTGTTCTCTTTGCTCTAATGTCTCTCCCACACAAATAATTGGCTTTAAGCCATTTGATAAAGCAGCTTTTACCTTTTTATTAACTGTTTCATCTGTTTCAGCAAAATACTGTCTTCTTTCTGAGTGCCCTATAATAACATATTCTACTCCAATTGATTTTAGCATTTGTCCTGAAACTTCTCCTGTGTAAGCACCTTTCTCTTCCCAATGCATATTTTGTGCACCTATTTTAATATTTGTTTTTTGAGCACTTAGTAAGCTATAGAAAAGGTCAATATATGGTACACAAAGTATTACTTCATTTTCTGTATCTTTTACCATTGGTGTAATTTGTTCAATAAATGCAATTGCTTCATTAGGAAGCATATTCATTTTCCAATTTCCTGCAATTACTTTTTTTCTCATCATTCCACCTCTATTCTCAAATTATGATTTGTTAAAATTCTTTTTCAACATCTTTTGTAGAAGTTGGCCCTTGATGATTTCCTTCTGAAATTGTCTTGTTTCTTCTATTTTGGATAATTGCAATTCCTGGTAATTGTTTGCCCTCTAAGAATTCTAGAGATGCTCCTCCCCCTGTTGAAAGATGGAACCTCTCGTCAAATTCGTCCATATCTTCACCATTTGTTCTTGCCTCATTCAAGAATTTGTTAACAGCAGCTACTGAATCTCCACCACCAATAACACATTTTGCTTTTGTCTTCTTAGCAATATATCTTGCCACAGTCTCTGTACCTACTGCATATTTAGGTGCCTCCGTATAGCCTAATGGTCCATTCCATACAACTTTTTTAGCACCATCTAATGCATTAGCATAACTGTCTAAAGTTTGCTCTCCAATATCAAAAGGTTGGTATCCCTCTGGTATTCCTTCTTCTACATTTACCACCATACTTGGTGCTTGTTCTACAACTTCTGGTGTTAATTCTGCATCTTGTGGAATTTGAGCAACTTTTAAATCTGTTGGAAGAACTAATTCTTTTCCTTTTTCTACTGCAAGCTTCATAATTGCTTCCGCTGTTTCTAATTTATCTTCTTCATAACTAGAATCTCCAATGTTGTATCCTCTAGCTTTTAAGAAAGTATTTGCCATTTTTCCACCAATTAAAATTTTATCAACACCTGCGTTTTCAATTAAGTTGGTAATTACTCCAATTTTATCTGAAACTTTTGCTCCACCTAGAATAGCAACAAATGGCTTTTCAGGACTTTTTAATACTGCGCCTAGCTCTTCTACTTCTTTTTCCATTAAGAAACCTAAAGCAGTCTCTTTTCCCTGCTCTTCCATTTTCTTTGCAACACCTTCTGTTGAACTATGTGCTCTATGAGCACTTCCAAAAGCATCATTTACATATCCATCAGCTAAATCAGCAAACTCTGCTGATAAAACTTCATCATTTTTGGTTTCTCTAGCATCAAAACGAGTATTTTCTACTAGTCCTGCTTCTCCCTCTTTTAATTCACTAATCATTCCTTTAGCGCTATCACCTGTTGTATCACCAGCAAATTTTACTTCTTTTCCTAATTCTTCTGATAGTCTCTCAGCTACTGGGTTTAAAGAATATTTTGCTTTCATTTCTTCTGCAGACATCTCTTTTGGCTTTGGTTTACCTAAATGGGAACAAAGAACCACTTTCACTCCTTGATCCATTAAGTATTGAATTGTTGGAATAGCTGCTTTAATTCTAGTATCATCTTGAATCTTTCCATCTTTCATTGGTACATTAAAGTCACAACGAACCAAAATTGCTTTTCCTTTTACGTCCATATCTCTAACTGTCTTTTTCTCCATGCCTCTTTTCCTCCTTCTCTAAAGGGGACACATTCTTCCCCTGGGTATCCCTTTAGGGACAGGATGTGTCCCCTCTAGGTTTATTTTTTATTTTGTTGAAATATAAATTGCTAAGTCTACTAGTTTGTTTGAATATCCCCATTCATTATCATACCAAGCTACTAATTTAACAAATGTATCTGTTAAAGCAATTCCTGCTGTTGCGTCAAATATTGATGTATGTTCATCATGAATGAAATCTGAAGAAACTACTGGCTCTGTTGTATAATCTAAAATACCTTTCATTTCATTTTCAGATGCTTTTTTAACTGCTGCACAAATTTCTTCATATGTTGCTGGCTTTTCTAAATTAACTGTTAGGTCTACTACTGAAACGTCAACTGTTGGAACTCTGAATGACATACCTGTTAGCTTTCCATTTAAAGAAGGAATTACTTTTCCAACTGCTTTTGCTGCACCTGTTGAAGATGGAATAATATTAGCTGCTGCTGCACGTCCTCCTCTCCAGTCTTTCTTAGATGCTCCGTCAACTGTTTTTTGTGTTGCAGTTGTACTATGAACTGTTGTCATTAAACCATCTTTAATTCCAAAGTTGTCATTGATAACTTTAGCAAGTGGTGCTAAACAGTTTGTTGTACAAGATGCATTTGAAATAATATTCATATCTGGTGTATAAGTATCATTGTTAACTCCCATTACAAACATAGGAGCATCTTTAGAAGGTGCTGAAATAATAACTTTTTTTGCTCCGGCCTCTAAATGTGCTTGTGCTTTTTCTAGTGTTGTAAACACTCCTGAACACTCTAATACATAATCAACTCCATCTTTGCCCCAAGGAATGTTTTTTGGATCCATTTCGTTATATACTTTGATTTCCTTTCCATTAACAACTAATGTATTTTCTGTAGCTGATACTTCTCCTTCAAATTTTCCATGTACTGTATCATACTTTACCATATATGCCATATAATCTGCTGTAATAAATGGGTCATTAATAGCTACAACCTCAACTTCCTTTTTGTTTAGGGCTGCTTGGAAAGACAAGTTTCCAATTCTTCCAAATCCATTAATACCAATTTTAATACTCATAATTTTTATCCTCCTAAAATTATTTTTTAAGTAAGATTTCTCTTACTATTTGTTTAGTATATCCTAAACAATGTAATTTTATATCAATACTGTGCATTTTTCAAGTATATCTAGATAATTTCTAACTATTTTTATATTTTAGAAAAAAGTGTCTTCAGATATAAAAAAACAGAGGTATTTTAAACTCCTCTGTTTACTTCATCATTAAAACACTCTTTCATTATACTAAATCACTTATAGAGTAATATTATCAATTATTTTTATTTCTTGAAAGAAAAAGTCTTTTGCATCTTGATGCCAAAAATCATGTACTTCTTGTAATACTTTTTGTTGCTTTGGTGTCATTGTTACTGTAATTTCTTGAAATAAGAAGTTTCTAATTTTACTCCAAGTACTAACTTTTTCTGGTACTCCTGCTGGTTTAAATTCTGCTCCATTTTCTACTGTACTTACTCCACCATAAACATTTCCATTTTCATAATTTGCCATTTGTTTTCCTCCTTTGTGAGTTACTTAAACTTTTACTTCTTTATTTATACTATATATATTTAAAATAATCAAGCATTTTTCTGTTTTTTTGTGTTACATTTTTATTACAAGAACGTAATATAGTTGTAATATATACTAGATTTCCATTTGACTTCCTAAAAAGCTAGCTGCAGATTGTGCCACTTTTTGCTCTATTTCTGACATTTTTGTAGCACTATCTTTTGATAATAAAATGACACTACCAATTACGTCACCATCAGAAATAATTGGATATACAATTTGAGAATGATATCTTCTTTCTTTATTGTCATTCTTAGTAATTGGAACTGCTAAATCATTATTCTCTTTACTGGTATATTTTTCTTTGTCTTCCATAATTCTTTCCAATTCTTCACTTAAATCTTGCTCTAAAAATTCTTTTTTTGAACCTCCAGATACTGCAATAACAGTATCTTTATCTGTAATGCAAGCAATATGTCCTGTCGTTTTTGCCAATGTTTCTGCATATCCTGTTGCAAATTCTGTTAATTCTCCTATTGGAGAATACTTCTTTAAAATAACTTCGCCTTCTTTATCTGTAAAAATTTCTAATGGATCTCCTTCTTTAATACGTAAAGTTTTTCTAATTTCTTTTGGAATGACAACTCTCCCTAAATCATCTATTCTTCTTACTACA
Organism: uncultured Clostridia bacterium; assembly: GCA_910589185.1. Taxonomy (GTDB): domain Bacteria; phylum Bacillota; class Clostridia; order TANB77; family CAG-508; genus CAG-273. The sequence goes on along the minus strand of CAJUSU010000005.1, from coordinate 39,650 downwards.
CCTGTTGCTTTCAAAATGTTACCTCCTTCTAAATCTCAGAGCTAAAAAGCTCTTTGCAACTTATATTTTCATACTATTTTAAGCATGATTTTCTTGATATTCTTATTATTGCTTTAAAAGGAAATTTTTATACATTGAATTTTATTTTATTTTAAAAATAAAGCCAGCAAAAAGCTAGCTTTGAACTCTGTCTATTCTTTTCCACCTCAATTGATTGACGATTACTACTATTCCACTAATGATAACAAATAAATAAAAATTGATACCTCTATTTAATAATACACTACTTGTCATCATATCTTGCGGATATACATTTCTAAATATTTCTGTAAATGCTCCCTCACTGACACCTACTGCTCCCGGTGATGGAATTCCTGATACTGTCGCATATAATACAGACTGCATTGTAATAATTTCTAAAATACCATGTTCATTTAATCCTAACGCTCTATAAGTCCAATATGATGTACTATAATATAGTAAAAACTGTATCGCTGTTGTTGCAATAATTTTTACCATTAAAGATTTATGTTTTTTTATGTACACAGCACTTTCTTGATATTTTGTTAATTGTTCTTCTATCTTCTCTTTCTTCTTATCAATATTTTTAATTCTAAAGAATTTCATTATTTTAATGGCAATACGAACTAGTCCCTCTGACATTCTTTTAGAAAAAATGCCTATAATCAAAAGCGCTAATGCACTTGCATTTAAGCATACACCTACAATAAAGAAAATAATTAGCACTTTGTTCATATATTGATAATTGAATAGTAAACTAATAAAAGCAAAGCTAAGTGTAATCACTTGCATTCCACTTAGGTTTAATAAAAGTGCTAATGTAGAACTAGAAATGTCAATATGATCTTTATGCATATAGTAAATCTGCATTGGTTGCCCACCACTTGCTGCTGGTGTAATAGAACTAAAGAAAAAGCCAATTAGCGCATATTTAAAATTTTGCTTGAAAGAAGATTTTTCATTTAATACTTTTAAAGTTCTTCCTATATCAATTGCTTCGCAAGCTAGGTACAATATCATACAAACAATTCCTATAAGTAAATATTCTACCTTAGCTGAGCGAATAATTTCAAATATCATAGTAATGTTTTGATCTTTTAATAAAATATAAAGTGTAATACCAATCAATAATATAAAAAATAGAAAGTTCCTAATTAACTTCGACTTACTCTTCACTGTCATCATCCCAATTCTTACTATTATAATATTTTTCTATGCTTTTTAAAAATTGTGGTCTTGTATCTTCTTCCTCTGTTTCTATTTCCTCTTCTAATTCTTCTGTATATTCTTCTTGAGGCTCTTCCATATATCTGATTGATCTTCCTTCAGTTTCTTCTTCTGTACTTCTGAGAGTTACTCTTTCTGCTTCATCGCTTTCCTCGGTATGTTTCATTTCTATTGTCTTTCTTGGCTTTTCAATTGTTTTTTCTTGTACTTCTTCTTCCTCATAAAGAGATAGAATATTGCCTAATTCATTCGAGAAATCCTCTAATAAAACGATTTTAATACTTGGTAATTTTCCGTCAATATAGTCATCCATAATGCGTTTTAATTTTGCAATGTTCTTCATTTCAGGCGCAATTTCTTTCGTATATGTCTTTGCTCTATCTGCTAATTTTTCTTTGATACTTACCATGTCCTCATTGCTTGCACAAGAAATCCTCTGGAACATTTGGAAGGAATCATAATACTTGAAAATTGGAATATTCATACATTCTTTATCAAATCTATCGTAGAATTGTTCCATTTTCATTGGAATACATTTAAAGATATCTTCTGCTTGTTCTCTATACATCTTATCTTTTAATTGAGCATTAATTTCATTAAAATGCTTTAATACTTCTTGCATTTCATCTTTGATTTCATCTACAACTGCTACTGTTGAGAGCTCTTCATCTACATTAGCACAATAACTAGAAGTTAAAGATGCAATATTCATTCCATTAAAAAATACGCTTTTAACAGTTCTAATATCATATTTGATTAGGTCCTTTTTTATGAAATAGATAAAGTATGCAAACAGTTTCACTATTTGAATTAATTCAATTCTACCATTTTTTACATCTTCTAAAGTTTCATCAATCACACCTTCAAATTGGTCATCTGGTATTTTCCAATATTCTTCTGTAAGAAGTCTCTTATAGCCTGGTAACTGACTAGTGTCAATCGTATTACGAATAACTTCCATATTGTCTTTAAATACTTTCATATCGAAAATACGAGTACGTACGTAAATTTCAATAAATTTAAAGAAACGATATTCTGCTTTGAAGTTATAGTAATAGTTATTATCAAATTCTTTAATGTAGAATTGTCTATTATCCATAAATACTCTGGAAGATACTAAGATTGCTTTATACTCTTCGTTGCTGTCAATATTTACAAACTTATCTTTCGTAATCTTTCCTGCTTTAATTTCAAATGAAATTGCTATGGTAAAGATAAGCATAGTTTGTAAAATACGGTGATTTGTATTTGGATATGCTTTTGTTACCATATCAAATATTTTCTTAAAATTATTTAGCGCATGTTTTAAAATACGCAAGTTTCTAGTCCCACTCTTGTTAAAAGTAGAAGTAATCAAGTTTGTATTTTCTCGTAGAAAACGAATTAAATCTGCTTCATTTTCATAGCGCATTAAAAGTCCATTAATAATATAATTAAACTCTGGCGCATATTCAAAAGTTTCACCAATTAATTTTTCTTTAATTCTTTCGTAATCATTTGCTTTATCAAAAACATATTCAATCGTATCACGAATTCTCTCTACCATTGGTTTATCTGTCTTAATGGTTAATTTATCTTGTTTATCTAATAAATAAGTTGCAATAAAAGTTTTCATCTCTAAATTGCTATTTTTTAATTTAGTCGATAATTCTTTTTCATTACAAATAATAATCGTTTTAATATGGTCGTGCTCTACGAAATTATTGATATATCCTAAAATATCAATAACATCTACATTTGCTCTCTCTAAGTCGTCAAAACATAGTACTTTGTCATCTGTTGAGAAAAATTGGCCATAGTCTAATTGGTTTCCATTTTGAGTAACGCCAAAGAAGTTAGCCATATCTAAACCTGTTTTTGCATATTCTGGAATATTAGCTACTCCGCTAGCATCCATATATTTTTTTAAGTTTCTGTCCATTAATTGTGTTGTTTCAATAAATATTTTTTTACTAATTTCCTCTAGGTTAGAAATTCCATATAAAGACATATAAATGGCTGTTAATCTTTTTCCATTTACCTGCATAGATTCTATTTTAGGTTTTATTTTGTGGTTCCAGAAATAAGTCTTTCCGCTTCCCCATTCGCCATTTATCATAATGGCATAGTCTGTATATTCTGCTCTAATATAATCTAAGATACTTTCTACTAAATCGTCCATTTTCCTATTCCTTTCTCTTTTGATATTTCTCTAGGTCACTTGCAATTGTTAAAATTCCTACTGTTTGGCAACCTGCTTGTTTAAGCATTCTTGCGCATTCATTTGCTGTTGAACCTGTTGTATAAATATCATCCAAAAGTAGTATTTCCTTATTTTGTATTTTGACTTCATTTTGTACTTTATATACATTTTTTACATTTTCTCTTCTTTGCTCTTTATTCAAACTACTTTGTGGCTGATTATTTTTTGCTTTTTTTAACACTTGCGTTTCTATGTGAATATTTGCCATTTTGCTGATTTTTCTAGCAAGTAATTCACTTTGATTATATCCTCTTTCTCGTTTTCTAGATGAGGATATTGGTATTGGGATAATTATATCATATTTTTTTAAAAATCCATATAATTTTTCATTATTCATAAAAAATTCATAAATAGTATTTGCCAAATATGCTTTATCATCAAATTTATATTGCAAGATTTTTCCTCGAATTGGTTCTACATAAGAGAATAGATAAAAATGTTCTTCTATGAAGTTATCTTTATTTTGATAAAAATCTAACTGATTGAGATAAAAATTGGAATTGGTTATTTTTTGTTTACAATCTTGGCACAAATAGCCTTCTCTCATTTTGTTACAAAAGCCACAAGTTGGTGGAAAAATAAAATTGAGGACAGTGTCTAAAAGGTTCATTTTCGCCCCTCCTTTTTAGATTTACGTGTCCCCAATTTTTATCTAATTTACAATTTCTAGTTGCAAATGAGTTAAAACATTGCTTAAATTCTTAATCATAAATACATGATCTTTCACTGCATCTTTAACTTCAGCATTTAACTTTCTCATAATTTTGTCTTCCATTGCTATCATATTGTTCTGAATATCTTTTACATCTTGTTTTAAAGTTGCTACATCTTGTTTTAAAATTGCCACGTCTTTTTCTAAGTTAGATACTCTTTGTTCCAATGCTGTTACTCTTTGTTGCACATCTTTCACAATTGTATTTGTTTCTTCTGTCAGTGTTAAAATCTTTGCTAATATTTGTTGTTCCATAGTTTCTCTCCTTTCTTGGCATACTTCCCTTATATGTATTGTTTTCTTTCTCTATGTCTCATTTTAATTCATATTTACAAATAAGTCAATACTAAGTCAGAAATTTTATCACATTTTGTTTTATCTTGTTAAACTCTTTAACTTAAATTCCAATCCTGTATTTCTTTTTTTGCTATCCGCATTTTGTATCATAAATTCTATCACATTTGGACTACCTACTAAAATTAAAAGTTTCTTCGCTCTAGTCATGGCAGTATATAATAGAGTTCTAGTGAGCAAGACTGGTGCTGCCTGTACAATCGGCATAATTACCACGTCAAATTCGCTTCCGTTGTGCTTTATGTACTGTAATACAGTAAGCATGCTCAATTTGCTCCAATTCTTCAAAAGCATACCATACAATTTTATCATCATCAAATTTAATTTTTACTCTTTTTTCATTTTCATCAATATTACTAATGGTTCCATACTCCCCGTTAAACACACCTTTTCCCATTTCTAAGTTCGGCTCATGCTTTTCCCAATAAATATCATAATTATTTTTTATTTGCATGATTCTATCGCCTTCTCTAAAAATACTATCCATCCATTTACGCTCTTTCTTCTTTTCATCTGGCGGATTAATGGCTGCTTGTAAATATTTATTCAATTCTTTGGTTCCTAAAGTTCCTTTTTTAGTAGGGCTGATAACTTGAATGTTATTAAAAAAGTCATAGTTTCCATATTTTTGCAACCTACCATTACTTAAAGAAATCACATTTTCTAGTACCTTTTCTTGGCTTTGCTCTGCTATAAAGAAAAAGTCATCTAATAATTCTTCATTCTTTTCAGCTGTCAAAAAGCTATTTCCTTCATTCACTTTGTGGCTATTGATAATAATTTTACTTTTAGCTGCTTGTCTAAAAATCTTATTTAATGTAATGACTGTGATTTGCTCTGAGTTAACAATATCTTTCAATACATTTCCCGGTCCCACCGAAGGAAGCTGATTGCTATCTCCTACTAGCACTAATTTTGTTCCTTTGTAAATAGCTTGTACTAAATAATTCATTAAAAAGATGTCCACCATAGACACTTCATCTACTATAATAATATCTGCATCTAGTGGTGCTACTTCTACATTCGGGTCCATGGATTTCATTTGGTCTGTATCCATTTTTCCAATTTCTAATAAACGATGTAACGTCTTTGCCTCTTCTCCAGTTGTTTCTGTCATTCTTTTAGCCGCTCTTCCTGTTGGCGCACATAGAACTACCTTTAATCCTTCTTGCTTATACAACTCAATTACTGTTTTAATAATGGTTGTTTTACCTGTACCCGGTCCTCCTGTAATAACGCAAACATTATGTTCTTGAATTGCTTGTACTGCTTCCTTTTGCTTTTCTGATAATTCCTTTTCCGCATTTTTCTCTATCTTCTTTAGTTTCTTTTCAAATCCACTAATGGCTTTTACATTTTTATATTCATCTAATGTAATAAGAGATTCTGCCACATTTTTTTCTGCTAAATAGTAATTGGTTAAATAAATCCATTCTTGTGTTTCTCTATCCTCAATGACTATTTCTTTTAATGCTTTTAAATTAATGAGGCTTTCTTCAATAATTTCTTCTGAAACCCCCAATAGTTCATGTGCAAATTGCAATAAATTCTGATAAATAACACAACAATGTCCATTGTTATTGGCTACTTTCAAAGCATATTTAATGCCACTTCTGACTCTTTGACTACTTTCCTGGTCCAGTCCTAATTTAAGCGCAATTTGGTCTATTTGCCTAAAGTCTGCTTTTTGTACTAAGTCTACTAATAAATATGGGTTCTCTTCTATTAAGTCAATCGTATTTGCTCCTAAACTTTTAAATACTTTCTCTGCACTTTGTGGACCTATTCCATATTTTTGCAAGTATTCTACAATACGCCATATTTCCCAATTTTCGTTAAAACTTTCTGATGCCTCCATTGCTTTTTCTTTAGTAATTCCTTTGATACACACTAATTTTTCTGGCTCAAACCTTAAGATATGGACAACTTCTTTGCCAAACTCTTTAATCATTTTCTGGGCAGTGGCAGGCCCTATTCCTTTTAATTTGCCACTCGATAAATATCTTTCTAATCCTTCTAAAGACTCAGGCATTGTTTTTTCAAAAGTCTCAATTTTAAATTGCATACCATATTCAGGATGTTCTACAAAATTCCCAGTTGCCTTAATAGTATCTCCTTTGTTAATAAAAGGAAGATAACCTACAACAGTAGTCTCCTCTTCCTCCATTTCAAAAGCAGCTATGGTGTAACTATTTAATTCACTACGATAAATAATCTCTTTAATTTCGCCTAATATTTCCAAAACATTTCCTCTTTTTCTCTTAATGCTTCCTCTATTCTACCTTTATTTTGCTATTTTTTCAAGATAATTCATTAGAAATTTATTTCACTCCATCTACGCTATCTAAAATTTCTTTGCAATCTCTCCAATTGGAAACTTTAATATTATCATAATCGTCTCCTAATTTTTCTAATATTTCTTTTGTTTCATCTGTTGAGTTCAAGTCTACCACAATCACATCTTTCACATTTTCTTCTTTTCCATAAATTAAGCGAAATAGAAATGAACGTAAGAAGCCCTCAATTTTCTTTTCTTGATTTTTCGCAGCTACAATAACATAAATACCATCTGGTTTTAAATTGGTATAAGTATATGTATAAATAATTGTTTTTATCATTTCAAATAAGCCATATAGGGCTAATACCCATAAAATACCATTCCATAAAATTTCCATTGTTTTTTTCCTTTCTGTGGTATTTTATGCACTTTGATTTTTTTGGTTCCTTATGGTATACTGAAAACATGAAAGAATTAATTGTAGATGATAAATATAACGGAAAGAAATTAAATAGTTTATTATTAGATACTTTTGATGGTTTAAGCCTGAATGTATTATACAAAGCGCTTCGTAAAAAAGATATTCGTGTGAATGATGTACGAATGAATGAAAATGTGATTATACATACAGGAGACCATATAAAAGTATATATTGCTGACGAGCTATTAGAAAAAAACTCTCATTTTGAAATAGATATTATCTATGAAGATGAGCATATCTGCGTTGTGAATAAACCTACTGGAATTGAAGTAACTGGTGCAAATTCGTTAACTACTTTACTTGAAAAATCATATACTTTTATCAAGCCTTGCCATCGTTTAGATAGAAATACGACTGGCTTAGTTTTATTTGCTAAAGATGGGGAAACTTTAGATATTTTATTGGACAAGTTTAAAAATCATGAAATTGAAAAACATTATACAGCAAAAGTAATTGGTATTCCTACTAAAAAACAAGCTACTTTAACAGCTTATCTTTTTAAAGATGCCAAGAAATCTTTAGTGTATATTTCTGATACTCCTAAAAAAGGTTATGAAAAAATTATGACTTCTTATCAAGTTGTGAAAGAGAATAAAAAAGAAAATACCAGTATATTAGATGTTATCTTGCATACTGGTAAAACTCATCAAATTCGTGCTCATTTAGCCCATATTGGTTACCCTATTTTAGGAGATGGCAAATATGGGAATAATGAAATTAACAAAAAGTTTGGCTTTAAAGTTCAACAGCTAACAAGTTGTTCTCTTACTTTTCATTTTAAAGGTGAGAATGGAATTTTGAGTTATTTAAATGGAAAAAGTATCTCCTTATAGAAGATACTTTTTTATTTCTTATTTAATTAACTCCTCAAACTCCTCACTTGAAATCACTTCTTTTTCCATTAGAGCCTGAGCCACTTTATCCAATTTTGCCATGTTGTTCTTTAAAATCTCTTGTGCCTTTGCATAACTGCTGTCTAGCATAATCTTCACTTCTGCACCTATTGCATCACTAAATTTCTCACCAAATAATTGTAATTGATATGGGTCTTTTTCTGTATCTACTGAAATTGGTCCCAAATTATCACTCATTCCATATTTGGTAATCATATCTTTTGCAATTTGTGTAGCTACTTCAATATCATTACTTGCACCAGTTGAAATATCACTTAAAGCAACCTTCTCAGCAGCACGTCCACCAAGTAAAGCAATTAATTTCTCTTGCATTTCTGTTTTAGAAATATAGTATTTGTCCTCATTTGTTTTGTACATAGTGTACCCACCTGCAATACCACGAGGAATAATAGATACTTCTTTAATATCTTTTTGCGTTTCTAAAGTGCTACTAACAATAGCATGTCCTGCTTCATGATAAGCAGTTAACTTTTTATCTTTGTCCGAAATCACTCTGCTTTGTCTTTCTAATCCAACTGTTACTTTTTTCACAGCATCTTCTACATCATCTTGTGTAATTGCCTCATGCTTTTTGATAGTTGCAATAATTGCCGCTTCATTTAAAATGTTAGCAAGTTCTGCTCCTGTAAATCCTGCTGTATCTTCTGCTATATCTTTTAAGTTTACTTCTTCTGCAAACTTCTTCCCTTTCGCATGAATTTTTAAAATTTCTTCTCTTCCCTTCATATCAGGAAGTGCAATGGTAATTTGTCTATCAAATCTACCCGGTCTTAATAATGCTTTGTCTAACATTTCTGGTCTATTTGTTGCTGCTAGCACAATAATGGTTTCTTCAGTATCAAAACCATCCATTTCTACTAACAATTGGTTTAATGTTTGGTTATTTTCAGACTCTGCCCCACTTCCACTAGACCTTCTCGAACCAATGGCATCAATTTCATCAATAAATACAATACAAGGAGCAACTTTTTTGGCTTTTTCAAATAACTTCCTCACACGAGAAGCACCAAGTCCTGCAAACATTTCAATAAATTCAGAACCACTCATAGAAATGAATGGTACCTTTGCTTCACCTGCAATTGCTTTTGCAATTAAGGTTTTACCTGTACCCGGATTTCCACAAAGTAGAACACCTCTTGGAACCTTCGCTCCCATATCTGTAAATCTCTTTGGTTCTTTTAAGAAATCTACAATTTCAATCATTTCACTTTTTTCTTCTTCTAATCCTGCAACATCATCAAATTTTATTTTAGATTTTGTTGTCTCTGCATCATATACTTTTCCCTTATCTCCTAGCCCTTGCATTTTAAATAGCACAATGACTAAAGCTACTAGTATAATAGTTGGTAATAGTGAGAATAACGTTTGCATGACTCCAATTAATGGATTTTGCTTTTTTTGTACTAATTCAATTTGATTTCCTTTTAGCGTTTTCTCTTGAATTAACTCAATAAAAGCTTGTGTGTTTGGCACAATTGTCTTTTTCTCATTTCCTTCTTCGTCACCTTTTAGTTTTACTTTAACAGAAGTGCTTCCCACTGTCATCTCGACTTTTTCTACTTGTCCCTCATCTACTTTTTTGATTAACTCTGTGTATGCTAATTCATTGTCTTTTTCTTTTTGACTATTCGTTGTTAAAAACCAAATAGATACTCCTACTAATATTACTGTTAATACTAGAATAGCAATCCCGAAGATACATTTTTACTTTCTTATCTTTTTCTTTCTGATTTTGATTTTGCTCACTCATAGTAGTTTACTCTCCTTTTCCTTTTTGCAATTGAATTTATCCCTCTCTAATATTAGCCTCTGGTTGAGGATGATTTTCATCTCTTGTTTTTCGCTTTTCTTCTTTTTCCTTTTTCTCCTCTTGCCTCTTCTTTTCGTCTTCTTTACGAACTCTTTCTCTTTCCTCTTCTTCCTTTTTCTCTTGTTCTTGTCTTGCTAATTCTTGTTTAATTTTCTCTTGTTCTGAAATAATCTTGGATAATTCCATTTGTTGTTTTATCATATCTGACTTAATCATCAAAATAGAAGTAATAATATAAATACATGTAATTGCCATATACATAATGTCAAAATATTGAATCGTATACCCTGTTAATTGATTTACTATCATATATACAAGATTTAAAATGATAGGCAGCGTTAAGCTATAAACTGCAATGTTATATGTTGCACTATACTTTAATCTTAATCTTGAGAAAATGCCCGTGATATATCCTAAAACAGAATATAGCAAAGCATCTACTAATACCGTAGAAAAATAGATAATAAATAAGTAAATTGCCATGGTAATAAAAAATGCAACATAAACTGTCCATATCATGGTTCCTGATATCATATTCATGATGTCCTGCTTGTCCAATTTTACAATATGATATCTTTGGCTAATGTCTTGATAAGGAATGGTTGTTGACATAGCTGTTATCCCTGTTTTAAAAATCATTTTATCTTTTAAAATAATAACACCATTGCTATATCCTTTTACTGCTTCTTCATATTTGGTTACTTGTTCCTCATTTAACTCTCCAGTATCTATGATAATTTTGCCATTTAATAACTCTGTATCTTCTACAATAATGGCGCCTAGCTTTTCATCTTTCGACTTTATCATTAATGTATCTTCTGCAAAATGAATTTCTTCAATTTGATTTTCGATATAGGAACTTACCTGATTCACAACTTTTCCAAAGTTCCATGTAATCACAAGTGAAATAAGGAAAACAAAAATTAACATTAATTTTGCTATATATCCAATAGAACTTCCTACTTTTTGCACTGCTAATTTCTGATATTCTTCTAATCCAAAAATACTAATTTTTATCTTCTTCCAAAATGAGATTTTGTTTTCCTGTTCCACTTTCCTTACTTCCACCTTTCTAATAGGCTATATCTTTTCTACTGTCATTCCTTCTTTTGTATCTTTTACACTATATCCCTTTTCTTTTAATTCATCGCGAATTTTATCAGACATAGCCCAATCTTTATTTTCTCTTGCTTGTTTTCTTTTTTCCAATAATTCTGCAATTTCTTCTGGTAATTCTACCTTTTTGGCTTCTTCTAAATATTGTTTACTATTTTCTAAATCTAATCCCAATACTTGGTCAAATTTTAATAAAAGTTCTGCATATTGTTTTGATTTTTGAGAATTTCTAACAATATCCCAAACAATTCCCATTGTTGCTGGCATATTCAAGTCATCATTTATGCTACCCAAAAACTTCTCTTCATATTCTTTTATTTTTTCATCTGAAATTACTTCTGTTCCTTCTTGATGTTTTAAAAATCCTTCTCTCAAACGGTTTAGCGCAGTTTGCGTTGATAAAGCAGTTTCAAATGTAAAATTCAATTTTGTACGATAATGTGCTGTAAAACAAAATAGCTTATAGGCTAGTGGTTCAATTCCCTTTTCTTTCAATTGGTCTAAAGTATAAGTATTTCCTAATGATTTTGACATTTTTCCACCATCTACTTGTAGGAATTCCACATGCATCCAACATTTTGCAGGAACCTTTCCTGTTAGCCCTTTACTTTGTGCAATTTCATTTTCATGATGTGTTGGAATATGGTCAATTCCACCTGTATGAATATCAAATTCATCACCTAAATATTTTCTTCCCATAGCTGAACATTCAATGTGCCAACCCGGATAAGATAATCCCCAAGGGCTCTCCCATTTCATGATATGTGTTTCTGGTGCTTTAATCCATAAAGCAAAGTCATATGGATTTCTTTTTTCTTCATCTACATCTACTCTTGCTCCTGCAATTTGTTCATCAATGTTTCGATTAGATAATACTGGATATTTATCTAATTTTGAAATATCAAAATAAATACCACGACTGGTTTCATAAGCATATCCATTTTTTACTAATCCTTGTACGAATTCTAGCATTTCTGGAATATGCTCTGTTGCTTTTGCAATTGTTTCCGGTCTTTGGATATGAAGTCTTTGCATATCTCGGAAGAAAATTTCTGTATAGTATTTTGCAATTTCATATGGGTCCTTATTTTCTTTTCTTGCAGCCTTTTCCATTTTGTCTTCGCCTTCATCTGCGTCTGACTCTAAGTGCCCCACATCAGTAATATTCATAACATGATTTAATTCGTATCCATTATATTGTAGTACTCTTCTTAGAGTATCCATAAAAATATATGCCCTAAAGTTTCCAATATGGGCATAACTATACACGGTTGGCCCGCATGAATAAATGCGGACCGTGTTTCCTTCTAATGGTTTAAATTCTCCCTTTTGTCTTGTTAGGGTATTATAAAATTGAACTGGCATAAGTTAGTCTCTCCTTTATTTTTTGTTAAGTTGTTGGAGTCGTTCCTCCCGGATTTGTAGTTGTACCACCTGGGTTTGTTGTATTTTCTCCTGGACTAGTTGTATTTTCGCCTGGTGTAGTTGTTCCACCTGGATCTGTTGTTGTTATTTTATTTACAGTAATGGTAATAGCCACACCTTTTTCTACTTTGGTTCCTGCTTCTAAGCTTTGTGTTAATACTACTCCATTTGCTAATGTAGCATCATGACCTTCTATTACTGTAATAGTAAGCCCTGCGAGTAGCGTTCTTGCTTCTGTTTCAGTCTTGCCAACCACATTTTCTACCACCACTTTATTCGTTTCTTCATTATGTTTTGTACACTTTTCAGTAGGAACACTATATTTATCTTTTCCTACTACTTTCCAACCTGCATTTTGCTCTTTTTCTGGTTTTTTAGCAAATACTTTTTCTTCTACCTCTGGGCAATATTGATTTGCTAATTTTCCTGTTTCTTTACAGATTTTTTCTGCTTCATGTCCATCACAAGTCTTTGGTAAATTATCCTCTGTAAAATATTCTGTGTAAGTGCTACCACAATTCTTTGTTGCTAGCTTTCCTGAAGTTCTACATACACTTCTCGTTACTACATTGTCTGGCTTTTTAAATCTAGCTGCTTTTTTGTTTTTATGAACTGATTTCATAACATTCGCCCAAAGTTTTCTTGCATTACCAACATTGTATAATGGAATACTATTACTTTCTGGAAATCCATTCCATGTTGCTGCTGCATAATATGGTGTAATTCCGCAAAGCCATGTATCTCCATCATTTTCTGTTGTACCAGTTTTAGCTGCCACATCAAAATTCGCCATGTAACATTCATTTGCTGTTCCTTGTGAGCCTGTTACAACATCCATCATAATTTGTTTTACAATATACGCATTTGCTGCTGAAATGACTCTATGTTTTTCTTGTTCTGGTTCTAGTACTGTTTCTCCATCAGAGTTTACTAACTTGTTGTAAAAAGTTGGTTCAATATATACACCATCATTAGCAAGTGCTGCATATGCTGCTGCCATTTGTAAAGTACTTGATGTACCATTTGCTCCACCAATTGCTAAAGATAAAACAGCATCATTTTCCACAGTATAAGTATCTAAACCAAAAGCATGTAAATAATCAATAACTGTTTTGGCTCCAATATTAGAAAATATCTTGATATTAACAATATTAGAAGAAACCTCTATAGACTTTCTAACAGTACATAATCCTTGATATCCTCCTGCATTTTTTGGTCTATAACTTCTGCCACCATTGACTCCTGCAAATTCAGTTGTTGTATCTTCATACACAGTAGAAGCTTGAATTACCTTTTCTTCTAACCCTGTTGAAACATTTGCTAAAGGTTTAATAGAAGAACCTGTTTGCCTTCCTGTCATAGCATAATTGTTATTTGTTCCTACATCACTGCCAAAAGCACCACCCATTGCTACTACTTTACCAGTTTTGAAATCAATAATTGTCATTCCTGCTTGTGTTTGAACTTTTTTGGTGACATTTTTCTTTCCATTGTTCCATGTAGCCGTTCTTGACTCTACATAACTCTTTTTAGCCATTTCACTCACTACTGTTTTTTGTATAGCAGTATCTTGTGTTGTATATAATTTATATCCTCCACCTCTAATAATATTAACTGCTTCTTTATAATCAATGTCTTTTTGTTTTGCTAAATCTTGTGCTGCTTCTCTAACTGCTTGTTCTACAAAATAAGAATTTGTGTTTTCAAAATCAAACTTTCCTTGCTTGAATTTAAAGCCCTTTTCTATTTTAGCTAATGCTTCATTGTAAATCTTTTCAGCTTCTTCTGGGTTATCACTAATTTTATTTTGTTCTTTCATTAAATCTAATACAAATTTTGTTCTTACTTTAATTTTTTCTTTATTGTCTAGTTCTTCATTATATGGATTATACGCATTAGGTGAATGGTTAATTCCTGCTAAAAAGCAAGATTCTGCCAAGTCTAAATCTTTTGCTGATTTTGCAAAATAATATTGTGCTCCATATTCCACACCACAAAGTTGACGTCCGCCTATGAAAATGACATTTAAGTATTTTTCTAGAATTTCCTGCTTGTTTAATATTTTTTCTAATTGGTACGCTCTTGACATTTCACGAATTTTTCTTTCAATTCCTTCTTTACCACTTCCTGCGTCATCCTTCATTAAGTTCTTTACTAATTGTTGGGTAATCGTACTTCCTCCACCAACACTAGAGCCATCTGTTCTATGTAATAAATAACTAATCGTAGCTTTTCCTGTCCTTAAAATATCTACACCATCATGTTCATAAAACCTTTTGTCCTCTACTACTACATAAGCATCCGCTGTGTATTTTCCCATTTGATCAAAAGATACTATTTTTCTATTTGCATCTCCGTCTGTCGCTGAAAGAACTGCAATTTGTTTTCCTTTTGAATCTAATACAACTGAATTTTCATTTGCAATTAGTTCTTCCCTTGTTAAAGTCCATTTATCACTAAGGAAAATCCCTGCTACAATACCTACTCCTGTTAATCCTGCTAAGACCATCAAAATAAAGCAAATTAAAATTGCCTTTTTTAATTTAGAGTGCTTCTTTTTGCCTTTTTTCTTTCCTTCTTTTTTGTTCTTAGTTTGCTTCTCTGCTTTTATCTTATATTGCTTTGTTTTATCACTATCTTTATTTCCCATTAGGATGTCCTCCTATCCTTATTAGATAATATACGATATTCCCAATTCGTTTAGAACTGGCTAATTCGTTTTTTACAGACTTATTATATACTATATTCAACAAAATGAAAAGCATTTTAAGAAATTTTTAAGCTATTTCACTTACGGTTTTAAGCCTTCTGTATGTCATATAATAAAAAAATCACTATTTGCTATTGTAATAGTGATTTTTATTATTTAATTCTATCAAATTATTTTTTAAAATTAGAAACTTCTTGAGGCTTCCTCCACCGCCTGAGTGCCCTCCACCTCCGTGAAAACCACCACCGCCTGAGAAACCTCCGCCGTGGAAGCCGCCGCCTCCACCAAAGAAAATAAATGGTCCTCCTCTGCCTCTAGATATGGCTCGTAGTATAAATGAAAGTATCATAATAATTAAAATTACGATATATATATTATTGTAAGTTTGGTTCGATATTCCCTTTTGAATAGCCTTTTCTGAATCAGTAATAGTTACACCATATTCATCAGCTACTTCTTTTAAAAAAGCGCTATATCCATTTTTAATGCCTCCATCAAAGTCATTATTTCTTAAATATGGAATAATGTATTCATCTTGCATTCTTCCCGTTTTACCATCTGGAAGTTTCCCTTCTAAGCCATATCCCACTTCTACACGAAACTCCCTATCACCATAAGAACACAATAGTAGCAATCCATTATCCTTAGTTTTATCTCCAATGCCCCAACTATTAAATAATTGGTAAGCATAATCTTCTATACTCATTCCTTCTAATGATTTGACTGTTACTACTACAATTTGAGCCCCTGTCTTTTTTTGAAGTTCTATATTGGTATTGATAATATATTGTTTGGTACTAGAAGTTAACACTCCTGCACTATCATTCACATAGAAATCTGATGTAGGATTTACTACGGCAGCCAGTGTTACGCTTGTCATATTACTCAAAATAAGAATAAATAGCAGCAGAAAAAAGGCAAAATGAATTCTTTGCCTTTTCCTACTTTGATTTTCCATTTTATCTATTTTAAAAACTTTCTTAATCAAAATTAACCTCCGGAACCTTATTACTTCCTTCTTCAGCTTCAAAATATGGTTTCTTGTCAAAGTTGAACATACCTGCAATAATATTAGCTGGAAATTTACGAATGCTTAAATTATACTCTTTTACAGCTTCGTTATATTGTCTCCTTGCTTGACTAATTCTATTCTCTGTTCCTGCTAGTTCATCAGATAATTGTATATAATTTTGAGAAGATTTTAAATCTGGATAATTTTCGACCACTACTAATAAACGATTTAAAGCATTTGTCAATTCTGTATTAGCATTTGCTTTGTCTTCTATACTACTAGCTCCTGCTAGTTTGCTTCTTGCTTCTGTTACAGAGTTAATAATGTCTTGTTCTTGCTTGGCATATCCTTTGACAGTATTCACTAAATTTGGTATTAAATCTGCTCTTCTTTGTAATTGTTCTTCAATGCCTGCAAATTTTCCTTCTACTTCTTCACTTTTGGTAAGCATTCCATTGTATGTAGAAACTACTGTAATTCCACCAATTAATACAACTGCTGCAATTACAATTAAGGTAATTAAAAGTCCTTTTTTCATAATTTTCTATTTCCTTTCTTATCCAAAAATCCCCTTTTTCTTCACAGGTGGTTGTTCATTCATGGTTTTAGCAAGTTGCATCAAAAGTTCTCGTTGCTCAGCTGTTAATTTCTTAGGCACTTGAACTTGAACTGTAAAGATAAAATCTCCTTGCCCATTACCATTAATAGCTTTAAATCCCTTATCTCGAATAATAAACTTTGTTCCTGTTTGTGTACTATCTGGTATTGTATACATTTCTTCTGTTCCGTCCACCATTGGAATACGAAGTTCTGCTCCTAGTGTTGCTTGTGTAAAGGTAATTGGAATTTCACAAAGTACATTGTTACCCCTTCTAGTATAAAGTTTATGTTTTTTCACATGAATGGTAAGGTATAAGTCTCCTTTTGGTCCACCGTTTTCTCCCGGCTCTCCTTCTCCTCGTAATACAATTGTTTGATTGTCATCTACCCCTGCTGGGATTTTAACAGATAATCTTACTTGATTACGAACAGTACCTTTTCCCTTACAAGTTTCACAGGCTTCTTTAATGATTTTTCCTGTTCCATGACAGTTAGTACAAGTTCTCATGGTTTGCATTTGCCCTAAAATAGTAGTTTGTACTTGTTTTATTTGACCACTACCATGACAAACACTACAAGTCTCTGGGTGTGTACCCGGTTTGCTGCCTTCACCATGGCAAGTTTGACAAGTTTCTTTACGATTAATCGTTACATATCTCTCTGTTCCTAAAAAAGACTCTTCAAAACTAATTTCTAAATCATATTGTAAGTCTGTTCCTTTTCTAGGACCATTTTGTCTTGTGCCTCCTCGACTGCCTCCAAAACCTCCTCCAAAGAAAGAAGAAAAGATATCTCCTAAGTCTCCAAAATCACTAAATCCGTCAAAACCAGTTGAATATGTATAGGTACCATTTCCATATGGGTTACCTCCACCAAAACCTTGTGGTCCATCTGGTCCAAATTGGTCATACATTTTTCTTTTTTGGCTATCAGATAATGTTTCATATGCTTCATTTACTTCTTTGAACTTGGCTTCTGCTTCTGCCTTATTATCAGGGTTAGCATCTGGATGATATTTTTTTGCTAAGCGACGATAAGCTTTTTTTAACTCATCGTCACTTGCATTTTTATCTACACCAAGTACTTCGTAATAGTCTCTTTTAGACATTATTTATTCTCCTCATCTACCTTATACTCTGCGTCATGGATATCTCCATTTTCGTCAGTATGTGGTCCTTCTGTTCCCGCATCTCCACTTGCTGCATTTGCGTTATTAGCTTGTGCTGTTTGTTGGTATAGTTTTTCTGAAATAGAATAGAATACTGTTGTTAGTTTTTCAGTTGCAGATTTAATTGCTTCTACATCAGAACCCTCTAATGCTTTTTTTACATTAGCAATTTCAGTTTCAGCTTTTGCTTTTTCTTCTCCGCTAATTTTGTCTCCTAAATCGTCTAATGTTTTTTGGCTGTTATATACTAAGCTTTCTGCATTATTTCTAGCTTCAATTTCATCTTTTCTCTTTTTATCTTCTGCTGCGTGTGCTTCTGCATCTTTTACAGCTTTTTCAATATCTTCATCTGATAAGTTTGTACTTGCTGTAATAGCTACTTGTTGGCTGTTTCCTGTTGCCATATCTTTTGCAGATACGTGTACAATACCATTTGCATCAATATCGAATGTTACTTCAATTTGTGGTACACCACGTGGTGCTGCTGGAATTCCTGTTAATTGGAATCTTCCTAAAGTTTTGTTATCAGCTGCCATTTCACGTTCTCCTTGTAATACGTGAATTTCAACACTTGTTTGACCGTCAGCTGCTGTTGAGAATACTTGTGATTTTTTAGTTGGAATAGTAGTATTTCTTTCGATTAATTTAGTGGTAACTCCACCTAATGTTTCAATACCAAGTGATAATGGTGTTACATCTAATAGTACTAAGTCTTTAACATCTCCTGATAATACACCACCTTGAATAGCTGCACCAATAGCAACACATTCATCAGGGTTAATTCCCTTATCTGGTTCTTTTCCTGTAATTTTCTTAACTGCCTCTTGAACAGCTGGAACTCTAGTAGAACCACCTACTAATAGGATTTTGTGTAAATCATTTGCAGTAACTCCTGCATCTTTCATAGCTTTTTCTACTGGAATTTTAGTTGCTTCAATTAAATCACCAATTAATTCTTCAAATTTTGCTCTTGTTAAAGTAATATCCATATGTTTTGGTCCAGTAGCGTCTGCTGTGATGAATGGTAAGTTGATTTGTGTTTGTTGCATTCCTGAAAGCTCGATTTTAGCTTTTTCTGCTGCTTCTTTTAATCTTTGCATTGCCATTTTATCAGTTGTTAAATCAATAGCATCTGATTTTTTGAATTCTGCTACTAGGTAGTCAATAATTCTTTGGTCAAAGTCATCTCCACCAAGTTTGGTATTTCCGTTTGTTGCTAATACTTCAAATACACCATCACCAATATCTAGAATAGATACGTCGAAAGTTCCTCCACCTAAGTCATATACCATAATTTTTTGGTCTTGATCTTCTTTATCCATACCAAAAGCTAAAGCTGCTGCTGTTGGTTCATTGATAATTCTTAATACTTCTAGTCCTGCAATTTTTCCTGCGTCTTTTGTTGCTTGTCTTTGGCTATCGCTAAAGTAAGCTGGTACTGTAATAACTGCTTGTGTTACAGGGCTTCCTAAATAATTCTCAGCATCTGTTTTTAATTTTTGTAAGGTCATTGCTGAAATTTCTTGTGGTGAAAATTCTTCTCCTTCAATTTTTACTTTTCTGTTTGTTCCCATATCTCTTTTAATAGAGATTACTGTGTTATCTGGATTAGTAACTGCTTGACGTTTTGCAATTTGTCCTACTAATCTCTCTCCATTTTTTGAAAATGCAACAACAGATGGTGTTGTTCTGTTTCCTTCTGCGTTAGGAATAACAACTGGCTCTCCTCCTTCCATTACTGCTACACATGAGTTAGTTGTTCCTAAATCAATTCCTATAATTTTTCCCATAATAAATCTTCCTTTCTTAAAATAAAAATATATATTGAATTAAAAATAAAATCTTTTTTAGTTGGCTACAACCACCATAGAATGGCGTATTACCTTATCACCTATCATATATCCTTTACGATATTCTTCTTTAATTTCTTTTTCTCCTAAGTTATCATCTTGTATTAAGCTTACTGCTTCATGAAGTTCGGGATCAAAAGTTTTTCCTACTGCTTCAATTTCCTTTACTCCATTTGCTGTTAATACATCTTTAAATTGCTTTAATACCAATTCTACTCCCTGTTTATAATTTTCGTCTTCTGTTGGGCTAGATACTGCTTTTTCCAAATTGTCTATAACTGGTAATAAACGAGAAATAACATCTCCCATTAAAGATTCATACATTCCTTCTTTTTCTTTTAGAGTCCTTTTTTTGTAATTGTCAAATTCTGCTGCTACTCTTTTTAGCCTATCATCAGTTTCATCTAACTGAATTTTTAAAGTTTCATTCTGCTTCTTAATTTCTATCACTTCATCAGCGTTTTCTATCATTTCTTCTTTTTCTTCTGTTAATTCTTCTTTTTCACTCACTCTTTTCTTCCCTCACTTTCTCTGTGTCAGTTTAGGGACGTATTTTTAACCAACACTTTTTATTATTCATAACAACTTCTTACTTTCTCCCTACAAGTGTCAGTTAAAGATACGTCCCTAAACCAACACTATTCGCCATTCAGTTTCTTACTAATATACTTCATTACAGAGATTACTTTGGAATAGTCCATTCTCTTTGGCCCTATAATACCAATAGTTCCTAAGTCTTTATCTTGATAACGATGTTTAAAAGTAACAATACTAAAATCTTTTAATTGTTCATTTTCTTGCTCGTCACCAATATATACATTGATATCGTTCGCAAATCCTGTATTTAATAGGTCTAATACAATTTCTTTGGTATCTATTAAATTAATAAAATTTCTAGCTACTTCTAGACTTCTAAACTCTGGAAGTTCAAAAGCTTTATTAGTTCCTTCTAAATATACTTTTGACTCCTCATGAATAACCTTGTTCAGCTGTTCCATGACGGGTTTAATCACTTCTAAGCTATAATTCATTTCAGAAAAAATATACTCTTCTAATGGCTTATCTATTGCTTCTAATGGTTTCCCTTTTAGTTTATTATTAAAGATAAAATTCAATGTGTTTACTTGGTCTTCTGTAATATCTTCGTCAAATTTGATAATCGTTTCTTTGACAATTCCTGTGTCCGTAAGAATTACTGCCATTAGCATTCTGGTACCTAATAATACAAATTTCACTTCTTCAATGTTTTGAATTCCTGTTCTTGGACCAACTGCTACTGAAGTGTAATGGGTAATTTCTGATAAAGTATTTGTAGCAATTTTAGTTAGGTCTTCTATTGCATTAACTCTTGTTTCCATTTTCGACTGGATATATTTAATTTCTTCTAAACTGATATCGTCTTCTTTAATGAGTTCGTCTACATAGAAACGGTAGCCCCTTGCTGACGGAATTCTTCCGACTAGAAGTATGTGGTTTATCCAAGTAGCCAATTCTTTCTAATTCAGACATTTCATTTCGAATTGTAGCACTACTGCAATCCAGCCCATATTTACTAACTAGGGCTCCTGAACTGACTGGTTCCGCAGTACTGATGTACTCATCGATAATTGCTTGTAATATTTTCTTTTTTCTTTCTTCCAATGTTCCCCCTTTCCTTAGGGATACTTGAAAACTATCTCCTAATTAGCACTCTTTCTTTCTGACTGCTAAACTTTCTATATATTATATCCAATTTTAGCAGTTGTCAATATCAATTGCTAAAAAAACTATGAATTTTTTGTGAACGCACAAAAAAAGATTGGTTTATTTCTTTAAACCAATCCTTCTATTTTCATTGTCTTCTATACTAAAGCTGCTACTCTTGCAATAGTACTAATAATAACTGCTACTACATCAATAACACCTACTATTAAACCAGCAATAGCAAATCCTTTTCCTTTTTCCTTTGTAGCGTCAAATTTAACAAGTCCTATAATACCTGTAATAATAGCAACAATTCCACAAGGTAATCCTGCTACAATAAGTCCAACTAATGAAAGGATAAAGCTTGTTAAAGCCATAGAATTTTGTTTTCTTGTTCCTACATTTTGTGTTGTTTGTGCTGTATACTCCTCTGTTTTTACTCCTGATTCTTGAATTGGGTTATTATTTTCTTCCATTTTCATTCCTCCAATATTTTCTTTATTTTATTCTTATGCTTAGAGCAATTTTATTATACATAAATTTGCTAAATATTACAAGTGCTTTTTCTAAATTTATACAAACTCCTCCCATACCAAGTTTGCTAGGTCAATTCCTTTTTTCGTTAGTTTAATATTGTTTCCATCTATTTTTACTAAGTCTTCTTTTGTTAATTTTTCTAGCTGTTCATGATATAAATAAATAGGATTTGCAACAAATCTACTTTTAAATTCTTGTATACTAACTCCTTCTATTTTTCTAAGACCTAATAACATGAACTCCTTTTGCACCGCTTCTTGATTCTGCTTTTCGTGAAAAACAAAATTATTTTCTATTCTTCCTTCTTCATAATTTTTAATATATTCTTCAATCTCTTCTCTATTAGAATAGCGAATTCTGTTTGTATAGGAATGAGCACCCGCACCAAACCCTATATATTCCTTTTGTTCCCAACAGTCACTATTATGTTTTGACTGATATCCCTCTTTTGCAAAGTTTGAAATTTCATAATGAATGTATCTACTTTCTTCTAATAATTGCTTTGTTCTCCAATACATTTCTCTTTCTACTGTTTCCTCTGGCAAAGTCAATTCTCCATTTTGTATTTGCTTTTCTAACTTTGTTCCTTCTTCTACGATTAAAGAGTATAGAGAAATGTGTTCTGGCTCTAAACCAATTACTTCTTCCACTGAATTTTGAATTTCTTGAACCGTTTGATTTGGTAGCCCTAACATCAAATCAACATTGATGTTTTCAAACCCTACTTGCCTTGCCAAATAATAAGTATCTAAAAATTCTTGATAAGTATGTATTCTTCCTAATTGCTTTAATAAAGTATCATAAGTGGACTGTAAGCCAATGCTAATGCGATTGATTCCACTGCCAAAATAGGCTTGTAGTTTTTCGAGTGTGACTGTTCCCGGATTGGCTTCTATTGTAATTTCTGCATCTTTTGCCACTTCAAAATTTTCTTGAATTGTTTGCATGATTTCAACAATATATTTACTATCTAATAACGACGGAGTTCCTCCTCCTATATAAATCGTTTTTACTAAAAAGGGCTTGTCCTTTCCTTCTATTGCATCTTGCTTATTAGCTTGCCCCACTTCTTCCATTTCTTGTTTTAAACATTTCATATATCTTGGAATATAACTGTCTTTTCCTTCATAAGAACAAAAGTCACAATAATGACATTTCTTCTTACAAAATGGTATGTGGATATAAATTCCTATTTCTTTCATCTCTATGTCCTTACCTTTCTATTGCTCTATCTTTCTCTATCAACTTTTAGTTTTTCTCTTTGGTAAGTAATTCCTCAGCCATTTTCTCAATAGCTTTTAATCTATGGTTAACCCCCGATTTTCCAATTGGCATTTTTAATAGATTTCCTAGTTCTATCAATGAAGCTTCTGGATGTGAAATTCTAAGCTGCGCAATTTCTTGTAATCCTTCTGATAATTCTTCTAATTTCCCCTTTTTCTTTAAGTATTCTATTGCCTGTATTTGCTTTAGTGCTGATTCCACCGTTTTATTCAAATTCGCTGTTTCACAATTCACCTTTCGATTTACATTTCCTCGAATTTCACGGTACACTCTAATTTCCTCAAATTGCAACACAGAATGATTTGCACCAATAAAAGCCAAAAACTTTGAAATCTCTTCTCCATCTTTCGCATAAATTCCATTGCTTTGATTTTTTATAACTTGTTTTACCACAATTTGATAAGTTTGTAATAGCTCTTGTATAAAATCTGCATATGCTTTTCGAGAAAATAGCACTTCTAAATGATAACTTTGTTTTGGATTACTAATAGAGCCACTTCCTAAAAAGCACCCTCTTATCAATGCTTTTTGTAATACTTCTTGTTTCTCTGCTTGCTTTCTTATTTTCTCTAAATCTAGTATAAAGTTCTCTTGTATCTCTTCTAGTTCTGGTATTGGTGTCGTAATAGAAAATGTCTTTCCTACAATTTGAATTTCATATTTTGTTTGTTGTAAGTTATTTAACAACTTACTAAAGCGATTGATGTTATACTCATTTTCTGTCGAAAACTTCATTTTATTTTTCTCTATTATCATATGGTTTGTCATCAAATAGCCTAAAAATTCATATTTAACAGCTTCCTTATTGGCTAAATTAGTTAGCTTATTCAATTCTTCTTTTACTTCACCTGCAAATGACATCTATTCACCTTCTTTTGCTACTTTTTGGAATATCATAACACGGTCATTATTTCCTAAATCTCTAATAGGCTCCTTTGTTATTAACTTTAACTGACAATTCTCTTTCAACTCTTGCCATAGCATTCTCATTTTTTCTCCTTGGTCATATCCAATTTCTAAGAGAACATATCCTTCTTTTTTGAGATATTCCTTTGAATTTTCTAAAATCTTCCTATAAAACTCCAAACCATCTTCTCCGCCATCTAAAGCTATTCTAGGCTCTCTTCTTACTTCCTGACTTAAAGTTTCAATTACTTTTGTTGCTATATATGGCGGGTTAGATACAATCATATCAAATTCCATTCCTTCTAATTTATGGAACATATCAGATTGTAAAAACTGAATTTTCACTTGATTTTGAGTTGCGTTTTTTTGTGCTACTTCTAATGCTTTTTCACTAATGTCTGTTGCAATAATTTGATATTCCTTTTCTCTAAATTGCCTTTTTTTACTTTGTGCTATTCCCTGTAATTGTTTTGCAATGGATACAGCAATTGCTCCGCTTCCTGTACACAAATCCAATATCTGAATTTTGGCATCTTCTATGCTTTGTATCTTCTCTATTACTTGTTCTACTAGAATTTCAGTATCTGGTTGAGGAATTAAAACATTTTCATCTACATAAAAGTCTAATCCCATAAATTCTTGTAGATGTGTTATATATTGCAAAGGCTTTCCTTGTATTATTTCTTGTAGTTTTTCTTCATACTCTTTTTGTTTCTCTTCTGAAACCTCTTCTAAAGAATTTCTAATCATCTCTTCTCTTGATTGCTGTAATACAAATTCTAATAACCTTTTTGCTTTATCTTCTTCTATGTCTTCTTTTTTTAATTTTTCTTTTCCTAATTTTAATAACTGACTTTGGTTCATTACTGGTATCCTTTATTTTTGTTAACATACTATCATAAAAGCAGACAATTATCAACTAATTATCTGCTTTATATTTTGTTCTTAGAATTGTTTTTTGTTGACAATAACAACAAATCTGTGTATAATAAAGATAGGAAATGGAGAAACCACAAACGTGGTTTGCCGAATTAAGTTTTGACACATCTAACTCGGGAAAGTTTACAGATGTGTCTTTTTTTGGTTTATTCGCTCTTACTCAAAATTATTGCTAATGCTATAATTAAGTTTAGGTACAAAAAGCCCCGCTTTAGCCGTAAGGTGAATGAAATTTTAAGAGCCTGCTTTCACAGGTGGGTGTCTTGTTGAATGCTCATGGGTTTCTTACTACTAACTATTGGTGTAAGCATACACGCCACATTCAAAGGCGGACTCCCTTTAATCATTTGTTGGTTCTAAAATTCCAGTCTACACGCACTATGCAGGGAAAAATAATATCTATTTAATTTCTATTATTATCTTATCATATCTTTTATTTGGTTGCAACTATCTTATTGCTTTTTGTTGTATTTTATGATATCTTAATTGAAAATGTTACCCTGAAAGAAGGATAAATACTATGGAAACAAAAGATAATGTAAATAATTCCAAAGCCAACTTTTTCAAAACAAAAGGAATGTTATTCCTTATCATTCTTTTAATCCTTATTTTGTCTGCCATTGCTTTTCTTTTCTTACGCCCAAAGAATCAATCTTCACAAGAGCATCATTCAGAATTAAAAACTACTACTGATTATTCAATTGAAAAAGTAGTTTGTTATAGCAGTGCTTATGGGATAAACAAGGAAGAAACGCAAGCCAGATGGGACTTAAATTTAAGCCAATATACAGATATTGCTATCTACCTTAATTCACAACCTAATATTAGTACTATTTATATTGACAATATTTCTTACTCTAACACAGAGGGAAATACTTATCATTTAATCAATTTACCAATTGAAGATTTTGGAAAAACACCTACTAATAACATAGAAGTAACTACTAGTGAAAGAATTGACTTTGGCAATTCTTCCCCTATTACACTTCGTTACCTTAATCAGAATTTCAAAGAGAACTGTGTCATTACAGATATTGAAAATCCTCTTGTGTTTGATGGAAGCCTACTAAAAAGAGGAAAAGTTACCCTTTCCTCCTTAAAAAATACTGTGTCATTTACTATCCATTTAATAGAAACCTCCGGGCAAGAATTTACTTACCCTATTGAAGTTTCACTCCCTTTTGAAAACAAAGAAACTGGAGAAACTATCTATTTAGGAAGTTATATGGAAGAGAATTTTCTTACAGATGCCTACTTTTATGTAGAGAATCCATAATTACTCTAAGATTTCTCCTATCAAATCATATTCTTTAATATCTGTTATCTTACAGGTTACAAACTCACCAGTTTGTAACCTCTTTGTATTAGGAATATAAATCACTCCATCAATTTCAGGAGTATCCATATAGCTTCTACCTACATAGTACTTTCCATTTTTAGTCATGCCTTCTATCATTACTTCATAGCTTTTTCCTACTTTTTGCTTTAGATTTTCCTCAGAAATTTCTTGTTGCAGGCTCATAATTTTATGATATCTACTTTTCTTTGTTTGAGAATGAACTTG
The DNA here is from genome assembly GCA_910589185.1 of uncultured Clostridia bacterium. GTDB lineage: Bacteria > Bacillota > Clostridia > TANB77 > CAG-508 > CAG-273. The sequence continues at coordinate 12,817 of CAJUSU010000005.1, read as the reverse complement.
GTTTGGCATTTTTTCTGCTGGCGTTCCCTCTTCTTTAGAATATGCAAAGGCTCCTAGTTTGTCAAATCTTGCTTCTTTTAGAAAGTCATATAATTCTTGGAATTCTTCTTCTGTCTCCTCAGGAAATCCTACCATAACAGTGGTTCTCAAAATACAATTTGGAAGTTCCTTTCTTAGTTTTGTAATTAAGCTTCGGATAGTCTTCCCATTACTATGACGGTTCATTCTTTTCAAAACTGTATCTGAAATATGTTGAATTGGAATATCAAAATATGGACAAATTTGTGGATACTTTTTTATCGTCTCAATCAATTCCTCTGTAATAGTTTCTGGATAAGCATATAGAAAGCGTATCCACTTAATCTCAGGAATTTTACAAAGTTCTTCTAATAATTCAGCTAATCTTGGCTTTCCATAATTATCTATTCCATATTTCGTGGTATCTTGCGCTGTTAAAATAATCTCCTTGTAACCCTTTTGTGCTAAATCCTTTGCCTCTTGTATAATACTCTCTATTTTTCTGCTTTTCAAAGGTCCTCGAATTTTTGGAATAGCACAATAAGTACAATAATTACTACAACCATCTGCAATCTTTAAATAAGCATAATTCTCCCCTGTTGTAATTACCCTATCTGTTAATTCGTCAAAGCTTTCCTCTCGCTCTGTCCCTTCGTTTTCGATTAACTCTTCTATTTTATTCCATAACTTATCATATTCACTATATTTAATATATAAATCTACTTCCGGAATTTCCTTTTCTAACTCCTCTTTGTATCTTTCTACTAAACACCCCATTGCAATTAAATATTTACAATTCTGATTTTTATACTCTGCCATTTCTAAAATCGTATTAATCGCTTCTTGTTTTGCTGATTCTATAAACCCACAGGTATTAATCACAATAATTTCTGCTTGTTTTGCGCTATTTACAATTTCATATTGATGATTTTTAAATAATGCTATTGTCTTTTCTGTATCCACTAAATTTTTATTACACCCTAGTGAAATAAATCCTACTTTCATTTTTAGTTCCTTTCGTGTCAGTTTGGGGACGTTAGTTTAACTGACATCTGTCTCCTTTCCAAAATGTCAGTTAAACTAACGTCCCCAAACTGACACTACTTCTCAATAACCTTTTGCAATAGTTTTAAACCGTCTAATAATTTGTTGTAAGTCTCTTTACTAATATTGGTTTCTTCACCACTTGCATATCTTTTTGCAACACCTTTCATGTCTATTAATTCATAGCGATTTTGTGCATCTTTTCCATTGTCTAACATATAGATTGGTGTATAGTCTACTTTATTTAATGTAACTTTGCCATCTTCTCCACTTTTGCGAAGTTCTATATTTAACACGAGTTCTACCTTAGACGTATCATTATTATCCGCACAAATATAGTTTCCTAAAGAATAAGCAATAAAGACATTCTCTCCTTCTTTATTTTTTCTTACTTGCATTGGTTGGATTGCTGCTGAGTGATTTCCTAAAATAGCATTTGCGCCATTGTCAATTAAAAAGTCTGCTATTTTTTCTTGTTCTTTGTTTGGTTTAGTAGCGTAAGCGTCTCCCCAGTGCATAATGACAAAGGTAAAATCTGCATTTTCTTTGGCATAGTCTAAGTCTTCCTTTGCTATTTTTTCACTGTATAAGTTTGCTGCTTCTAACTCATTCTTTTTCTTCTTGTCTTGCTTTTCCATTACACAAGTATAAGATAAAAAGGCAATCTTTGTGTTTTTTATTGTTTTAATAGTTACTCTACTATCCCCTAAATTATCTCCTACTGTATCATACCCTATATCTTGTAAGTACTCTTTAGTTTGTTTTAGTCCACTAATTCCATAATCTAAGCTGTGGTTTGTGCTAATACTAACTAGGTTTACACCTGAATTTTTGACTGCATCTGCAAATTCCTTTGGGCTGTTGCGTAATCCAAACCCTGAATACTCTTTCTCTACAAAATTTGTTTCCATTGTTCCTAATACAATATCACTACGTTTTAGAAAACCTGTAATGTTTTGGAACATGGGATTAAAATTATATGTTTTCCCCTGCTTAGCATCTTCCATCAATTCATTTTCACATAAGATATCCCCCACTGCTGAAATAGTAATAATGCTATCTCTCTTTTTACTATTCACATCTGAAATATTTTGAACAGTATCTGTAAAGATATCTTCAATTTGCTTGTCTAGTTCTTCCCTTTGTTGTGCTAACAACTTCTTTTCTTGATTCGTTCGGTATACATTGCTTCCTAAGCAGACCACAATGACTACCGCCAAAATAGATGTCACAATAAAAAAAGTTTTCCAACTAATTGCCTCTACAATCCTTTTAAATACTCTTTTATTTCTTCTACTTCTTGCCATCTTTCGTTTCTCTCCTTTTTCTCTTAATACCTTATCATAAAAAACAAGAATTAGCAACTTTAACATAAGAAAAGTTTAAGCTTTTTTTAAGGACTTCTTAAAACACTTTTTTCCTTTATTTTATATAATATAGACAAGCTTTTTAGGAGGTGCTATTTTAAAATGAAGAAAAAAATGATTATACTGTTCTTATTGATGATTGGACTAATTATATATTTCAACCATGGCGGAGATAGACTCACTGCTAATCTCTTTAGTGCTTTTATAATTACGAAACCATTAAAATAGATAAAAATGAAAATTATTCTGGAATCGGTCAAGAAAAAGTACCTAATGTGGATGGTTACTTTACTACTTTTACTACCATGGAGGATAACAAGAAAACTTATAAAGAATACAAACAAAATGGAAATGCTTCTTGGAGCAGTAAAAACTACTGGGGCGGTACTATGGCAGAAAATGGTTGTGGTATTGTTGCACTTTCTATTATTTTAAGTGGATATGGGCAAGACTATACTCCTGAAGATTTGAGACAAAAATACTATCCTGTCTTAAATTATGATTTGCTTTCAGAGGAATTATCACAGACATTTAACCTTAGAAATACAGATTTTTACTATGATAGCATTCATTTATCCCAAGAAAAATTGCAAGAACATCTAAAAACTAATAGACCTATTTTAATTTGCGTATGGAATAGTCCCCATAATAATCGTTGGACTACCGCTTCTCATTATTTAGTTTTACTAGCAACTGATGATAAGGATATGGTTTATGTTTCTAATCCTAATCGGTGGAGAAAATGATAGTAAAAGTTCTGGTTGGTATTCTTTCGATGAAGTAACTCCCTATATCGCCAAAACTTTGTATATACAAAGTTATCATTAAAAAGTATATCTCAAAACTTGAAAAACATTTGACATATAAAAATAAATATGCTATTATATAGTTACATTAAGCAATGTACCTTAGTTCTGGATGTGTATATTGTTTGCGTATGTGTACCACAATGCACATACTTTTTTATTGCAAAAATTAAAAGCAGGAAAGAGCCACAACATCTCTCCTACTTCGACTATGTATGACACATTTAGTCTTTACCTTTTTTGTATTCTTCTAACTGTAATTGAAGCTTGACATTTTTTTCTTTTTCAGCTAATAACTGTTCAATTAAATTTAGAATAAGTTCTGGATGTGTCATCTCATTTGCCCCCTTTCCGTCCTTATGTAAAGACTACCTTTGACAGCGAAAGGTTAATATATACTATACAACATATCGTTCTATTATACAAGTAAATAGAACAAATTTTTACTTTTTTTGTAATACGACTGTATCTAAATAACATCTAATCCACTAAAAATACACCCAAAATGTTTAACTTTTGTCTAACATTTGAGGTGTACTTCATTTTTCTCTCTACTTTTATTTTACATATTCATTTAAAGGTTTTGATTTATAGTTTAATTCTCCAAATTTCTCTGTTGTTACATATCCTGCCTCTGCGTTAATTACATCTGGAATACGGTTTACAACACTTGCGCAAGTTAATTCTACTGTGGCAGGTCTTGCAACTGTAATCGTGGTTTCTGGCTCTCCATAAATTGTCCATTCATTTTTATCATAGTCTTCTTTTGAATATACTTTTCCAATACATTCACTCTCAATTACTACTCCCTCTTTTGTAGTAGTGGTAACTACTGCACTCATTCCTGTGGCATCTCCTGCTTTTACAGTTGTTCCTAGAGTTTCTGAATGGATATCCTCTTTGTAAGTTTGTGGTACTGTTTTTTGTGTTTGACTTTCTACTGTTAGACCTAATTTAGAGCATAACCAACCATTTACATTCCACATATAAGAAGGTAGGTATTCTCCACTTTCAATTACTTTTTGTCTTTCTTCATCTGAAATTCTATCTACTGAAGCTACTTCTTTGTCAAATTCTTCTAAAGTTAGCCCTGAACCATGTGCTTTTGCAAGTGCTATCCCATAGTCTTCTACATTGTAGCTTGAACTTCCTTTGATTTTTGTAATTTTCTGTGTAGAACCTGCAATAGAACTAATTAATTGTCCCCAGTAAATATCTTGATATCCGCTTCCTGTAATCGTACAACCTGTTTGTTTTGCCATTTCATCTAATTCTTTGAAAATGTTTGGGTTTGAGTTTTGAGGATAAAAGGCTTCTTCACAAGTTGTAATTGCATTCACTCCTAATTTTGCACAAAGCATTAAGGCATCTCTTACATCAGAAATCAAGCTCATTGTAGTAACAATTGCAATATCTGGTTTTGTTTGTTTCATCATTTCCTCTGCTTGTTCTAATGCTGTTACAACAACATTTTTCTTTTCTCCTCCCATTATTTCGCCTATATCTTTTCCAATAACACTAGGATTTACGTCAATAGCGCCTACTACTTCTCCACCTTTTTCATAAACATAGCGCATGGTGTATACTGCCATTTTACCTGTTCCAAATTGCACGACCTTCACTTTTCTATCCATAACTTTTTCCTCCTTCTTCTTACTTCATATCTTTTTTAGGCTAGAAATAAGACTTAAAATTTAATCTTTCGATTGATAAAATCATTATACACTAAACTTCATTTTTTATTCAATAGTTATAGATTCATTTAAAGAATTTACTATAAATAATACTATTATAATTGTAATTTTCAATAGCTATTTACTCCATATTTCCCTTACATTTCCCTTCAAATCTCTTAAGCAAATTTTATTAATTCCCTTAATATTCATAGAATAGGCTGTTGGACAAGGTTTGACTAATCTTCCTACAATGTCAAGATATATTATTGTATTTCCTTTATCATCTATTTCTTTGCACTCATTAAACATTATTTTACACTTTTGTGGCATTATTTGAAGCTGTATATCTTCTTCCCAAGGATTAATTTGCTTCCAAACTTCTATATCATTTACATCTGCAAAAACATCTATATGTTCAACGGCAAATTGATAGGTTAAAATCCCTCCATATATAATATTTATTACTAATATGATAGTGAAAATAATTGTTATTATTTTATTTCTCCTATATCCTTTTAAATAATCTATTTGTTCTTCTTGATTATATAGGGGGTTTATATTAATTCCTTTGTTCATTTCTTTTAGTTTTGTCTGACAATTTTTGCAATTTTTTATATGTTCTTCTACCAAATCGTTAGTAGATTTACTAGATACATTATCTATATAGCTTGGTAATAAATCATTAATAATATCACAGTCTATTTGTTTCATATAATATCCTCCTTGTTTAATTTTTGCTTTGCTCTAAAAAAAGTAACTCTTGTCCAATTTTCACTTTTGTTTAATATTTTTCCTATCTCCTTAAAACTCAACTCCCCTGTTAGTCTTAGGTAGATTACTTCTCTTGTTGTAGCATCTAGATTTTGAAGAGCATTATATAGTTTCAATTTGTTATCATTTTTTATATATTCTTCTTCTGTTTTCTTTTCCTCTACTATTTCTATTTCCTCAATGGAAACACTCTTATGTTGATTCTCCTTCTTGGTTCTTTTATATAGAACTTTCTTTGCAATGGAACAAAGCCATACTGAAATGTCACATTCTCCTCTAAATTTGTTTACCTGATTTATTGCTGCAATAAAAGTTTCTTGCATGATCTCTTCAGAAAGTTCTGTATCACTCGTTATAGTATAAATGTAGTTTTTTATTAAATTAGCATATTTCTTATACATTTCTTCTATCTTTTCCATTGTTTTACCCTTCTATCAATATAGTGTTAATTTTTGCAAAATTCGTTACAATATTTATAAATTTTCATTTTTCAAAGTGAATTATAGCATACAAAAATACCCTATACTTTTTGTACAAAGTGCAGGGTATCTTTTTAATTATCTTTCTTGCTAAAACCATCCCTTAAAAGGACTAAAAATAAGTAATAGAAAAACCGCTAATATATGTATGGCAAGTAAAAGCCAAAGTGCTACTCTTATACTATATTTGTTTTTTTCATACCTTATATAATATATGTCTAATACGCTAAAGGCAATTATACAATAAATAATCACTAGAATGCAAAATGGGTTTCTATATGGATACCTATCGAATTTATTAAGTCTAATAGTCCAGAGTATAAAACCACAACAATATTGTAACAAACAGTAGATTACAAAATGAGGTATTGATAAGATAACAGTTTTACGTTTTTCTTCTCTGTCTGAACGTATAAGCGATATACTTCCTGCTACTATTAAAGATAATATTACTATTGTAAAAATACTAAAATCTAAAATTTTTCTCATATTACCTCGTTTCCAGTTTGGCATTTTCTAATTCACTTTTTATGGTTTCTCTCATTTTATCTTCAGTCTGCCCTGTTCCAGTATAAATATTTTTTAGCCAAACATCTTCTTCTTGAAGGTAAATGTATATATTGAGTGGAACCCTAAAATATTCTTTTGGCCAATGTGGCATATTGATAATTTTATGTTCTGAATTCCAATTCTCGGCATATGCAATAAAACTGATGAAATCTTCCGTTGCTTCCTCAATGGTCTCATTTTCATTCACAATAATATAATTTTGATATACTAAAAGCCCATCTTCTAATTCTTCGTTAGTAGAAAATTTTTCTTTTCTATCACTTTCCCAATGCGTAAAAAGATATTTTTGATAGTTGTCCTTAAAATCCGTTTGGATATTTCCCCAACGTTTCTTGGCAGTAAATTGAATTTCAGGATACCCTTCAGGGTTAACAAGATATTTTCCATTTCCTTTTTGATCAGCTTCTTGTGAAATAATCTGCACTTCTACTCCATAAAAATTTAGCATAGAATAGATATCAGCATTCACAAAATTTCTTACAGAAGCTAAATAGCCAACAAAGATAATAAAAGCCAGAATGCCTATAATAGCTGCAAGAATTATCAAAACCTTTTTTACTTTTACTAAAGTTTGGTTTACAGGATTTAATATTTTATCCATTTTCTTTCTTCTATTTTGTAATTCCTCAATTTCATTTATATCTATCTTATAGGTTTCTATATTACTTTGTTTCTTGCTTTCTTCCCATTTTCTTAGTTCTTCCCAATCTTGTTTATTCTCCATATTTTCTCCATTTTTAATTATCTTTCTTGTTTTTCCATTACAATTTCCTTATCTTGATTATCTTCTTCAAATTTATGGCCTCCTACCCTAATTAGAGCAGTTCCTATTGGAGAATCTAAATATGGAATAATATCAGAGTCATAATTACAAATTGTATTTAACGCAAACACATGTATATTTTCTGCGTTATCACTATACTCGTCACTTTCGTCACCTTTCATAAATCTCCAACCACTATCTGGAACTCCTTTGTCCGGTTCCTCTCTATACATATATCCTACTTTCCAACCCCCTTTTGTAATTTTATCTGATACTAAGCAACCATCTGGTCCTTTTCCTTTCCAATCTAATAGTTCTTTGATTTCAATATCAATAAATCCGTTTTGTGCCATATTTTCCTTCCTTTCTTTCTTTTTTATGTATAATATATAATCTCTTTATTTAAAGATTTTGCAAATTCTATTTCACTTTTCGTACTATTTCCAATATAGTTATTTACATTAACAACTAAAATAGCATCTGATAATCTTATTTTTTCTTTATGCATTTTATCAATCATCAAAGCTTCCTCTGGTGTATAATCTTCTTTATTAGATTTTGCTAGTTCATTTGGAGTTAACATACAATTTCCTTTTAAAGTCATTTCTTCTGTTATTTCTATCATCTCTTTCTTGAATTTATAACTACCACATACTGTTATGATTTTCATTTTATCCTTTTCTCCTTTGCTAATTTTAATTTCTATTTTTCTTTTTTATAAATACTTTCACAAGATTTACAAGTAATCTTCATTTCATAACTAGCTACTTTTTTATCTAGTATCGTAATCAATGGTTCGCTATCTTTTGGGCAGCATAATCTATTTTTTATCATAACTAATTCATCATTACATTTTTTGCCTGCCTTGCTATCCTCAAAATCTAATAATGCACTACCTTGACTTCCACAATTGCATTTGTATTTTAATTCTAATCTATCATAAGTCGAATAACATAAATACCCTATATTTTCATTACACTTATCGCAGTACATCCACCCACCATAATTCGTTGCTAACCTTGTATTGACTAATTCTTTATTTTTTAATACTCTTGCCATAAATTTATCTCACTCCCATTATAAATTTAATATCTTCTATTGCTTTTTCTATATTCATCATTCCATTTCCAATAGGATAATAAACTGGATATACTTTATATTCTTTTCCCGCAATCCTTTTAGGAAAACTCTGTTTTCTACATTGAGACACCGATATATTTTGATTTAATACAATAGAACTAACTTGATTTCCTAATGTTATAATTATCTTTGGATTAATTATTTCTATCTCTTTGCATAATAAATCTAGGTATTCACTGTAAACAAAATTAGGCAATACTCTTGCATCTACTTGAGTACACTTTCCTAAATTAGTTATAAAATACTTATGTTTTTCTACATTTTCATATACTAAATCCGCAAATTTCTCATCCCATTCGTGAGGTTTCTTTATCATAATATTCTCATATATTTCTTCATCCAGTAATCCTAATTTAAAAAACAATTTCCATATATTTTTAGTTCCTATCCATGGTGATCTTCTGCCTTTCCAATTGGGGTCTGATGCAATATTTCTACCTGTGGGATTCATAAAAACAAAGCAGACATCTGGATTATCAGTACATCCACCATTATAGATAGATGTTAATTCTTTTGCACCATATTTTATTTGCAATTTATCATATTCGGCTTTTAACTCTTCTAATTGCACCATTTTATACTCCTACTTACTACAATTATTTACTATAAAATCAATAACATCATCTTCTTTATAATGCTGTTTATCTCTATTCCTATCTTCTTCTGTTAAATCAACAAAATATTTGTTACATTCTGGCATAATTGACATTGAGTCTAATGGGTAACCCGGATTTCTTTTTTCACAAGGCTTGTCTATAAAATAGAAGTGACTCTTACTCCAACTATATTCTTTTGGTTCTTTTCCATCATATATTACCATTCCATATACCCATTTAGCAGTTAACTTTCCGCCATATTCCTTAACCAATTTACAATAATATTCAAGCATTTCGTCATCATTTAATTCTTTTCCATTTACTCTTCTTACATGAGTTCCCGGCTGTTTTTCTTCTGGTAATTCTTCTATATATAAATTGTTATCCATTCCTATCGTCGTGATTTTTGTTTTGTCATAATACGCTTTTGCTTTGATATAAGCATTTTCTATAGCGTTCCTACCTGTTTCTTCTGGCTTTAGATTGATTCCTAAATCTTTGATAGTTAATACTTCTATATTTCTTTCTTTTAACTTTTCTGTATATTTTTCTATTTTTGCTGGATTTGTTGTTGCAAATAGTACCTTCAATTATTTTACCTCCTTAAACCCATTCCTACTCCACAGCCATAACGGAGTGTGTATATCAATAGGTTTATACTTAGCTTCTTTAAATAATTCATTCCATCTATCAACTACTATCAGTTGCACATCACTTTTGCTCAATTCTTCATCAGTTATTAGTCCTAATCTATGTGTTGCTTGAACCACATGTGTATCTGGCGCAACTGTTAAATGATCAATATTGCTATATCTTCTGTCTGTATATTGATATATCACATATAGCCAATAATTACATATTTTTGTTCCAGATAAATATGGAAATTTCTTTTTATTTTCCTTTTGAATAAAGTTTTTTATCTTATCAACATCATTATCTAATGAATCAAACAATTTCCTAATATCTCCATCATACAATTCTACAAATGTTTTGCATAGAGATAACCATATTTCAGTCTGCTTTTGTTTTTGTAGTGCTATTTTATATTTTACAAGTGCATACTGTACTTCTTCAAACTTCTTTTTTATGCATATTTTTGGTTCAAATACAAAATTAGTTTCTTTGTCATTATAAGTATTTAATGCGCTTTCCCATAGTTTATATGAATTTCTTTGATAGTTTAATGCCATTGGCAATGTAAAATAAAGATAATTTTCTACAGAATTTTTATCTAAATGTGGGTTTGCATCTTCGGGCATAACTTCACCTCCAAGACTACCTTGCTTCCACATATCATATAAAATATCTACTTTTTGTAATATTTCTTCTCTATTATACATATTGCACCTCAACAATTCTTATTTCATTCTATAATGTCCTGTTATTGGTTCATATTCGTTGTATCTTTCTAATATATCTTCTTCTCTTATTGGTTGTCCCCCATTATGTATTAAATATGGCACACCCTTTTTATTTCTTTTATCTGAAATAATACCTATATGTGATGTGCCAAAAACTACGATATCACCCGGTTGCCACTCCTCTATTTTAGATAAATCCGTAGTTAATACTAATTGATTCCTTTCAAAATATACCTGTAAATTTGGTACCCTTCTAAAATCGATATTAGCATCTGGCTTCCCGGCAACTCTTGGATATTCCTTTACATTATTTTTTATGTCTTCATCTACCATTTCTTTTAATAAATATCCTGCATTTTTTAATGCTCGCCATATAACGTCAGTACATACGCCCTCATTGTCTGGTGGATATCCACCTGCATAATATGTACTTTTGTATTTTGGTTTATTCTTGGCCTCCATTTTTGCTCCTTGCAAAATGTCTGTGTAATCATCTATACCATCATTATCATAGTCTGTTTGGCTAGTTAGCACTTCTATTCCAAAATCTTGGGCATAATAGACACTTCTATTTTTGCAATAAATGAATACTACGCTTACAATTGCTAGAATGAATATAAAAATTACAATAATTCGTTTCATCTTATTTTCTCGTATCATTCCTCTTAAAAATGGCTCTCCTCTACACTTTGCTAATTCTTGTTGCAATTATATAATAAAAAGCAGATAATTTCAATTACTTGTCCATAGTTCTATTTAGAATAAATCCTTATCCCACATTTCTTTTGAATAAATTACATAGTAGAATGGCATAATACAGACATGGAGGTAAATTGCTATGAAGTTAACAATATGCGAGTTAAGTTATCTAAATGAATTAATTACAAGTTGTGTCAACACAATTACTTGTATGTCATTGTTTAAAAATCAAGTTACAAATGAAGAATTAAAGGGATTATTAAATAATCATTTCCCTATCCACGTTGAAGATTATAACAGAAAAGTAGAATTTGTGAAGGATGTAGAAACTGCAACAGGAAAACTAAATGTTCCTGAACTAAACACTTCTATCTTCTCACAAGATATTTGTGAGACTAAAGCCGCTACTCCTGTTACGGTTAATACAAACGTTACAAAATTAACAGATAGAGAAATTGCTTTATCTTATTTCTTAACCTTAAAAAGAGCAGGAAAGGAATATGCAATTGCTTCTATGGAAGCAACCAATCCCAAATTAAGACAATTCCTAAAAGATGCTTATACCATGAGTTGTAACCATTCTTATGAAGTTTATGAATGGATGGCAAAGAATAACTATTATCCAATTATTTTAGCAACTGGAGATCAAGTTGGTAATATCAGTAGCATTTATAATACTATTTCTTTGTAACTTCTAACTTTAAAAGTCAAATAGTATGATTCAGCATTACTATTTGACTTTCTTTTATTATATCCAACACTATTTCAGATAGAAAATCCATCTTTTACTTCCTAATTTTAGATTTTATTTTTTAATTTTAACAGTTTGGTCTTATCAAAAGTAAATTGATTTGTATCTACTACACTTGATAATTCTCTAATCTCTATTACATTTTTTGTTGCTTTCACAATTAAATTTTGCCTTTCCATTTCAACTACAAACCAAATTGCAGGACTACTAATCCACTCTGTTATATACGATAAATTACTAATGCCCAATGTTAAAAAGTTGGTAATCTCGGTTAATTTAGAATTTTCTTTTCCTAATTCTGTCAAAGCATATATACTGCCTTGATCTGCATATTCTTTTTTTAAATAAGAAACAACATAATCGTATCTATTGCTATAATTATTTTTATCTAATGTTATTTCTTCCCTTAATATTGGATATTCCATACTTTGTTCTTCATCTAAAAGATAATCAACTGAAACCCCAAAAAGTTTTGCAATACATTTTAAATTACTTATTTCAGGTAGTCCTATATCATTTTCCCATTTTGTAATTACTTGTCTTGATACATTAAGTTTTTCTGCTAATTTTTCTTGTGATAAACCGAATATTTTTCTATATTCTTTTAATTTTTGATTAAATTTCATAATTTTTTCCTCCTAATACTTTAAATAATACTACTTAAAAGTAATTATTTAAAGCAATTTGGATTTACATTTATGCTACTTATCGTGTCATTGGTAAATTGACTATCTAATCTTTGTCAAGTCCTATTTTATAAATTTATTATATTATTT
>CAJUSU010000004.1 GCA_910589185.1 uncultured Clostridia bacterium | reverse complement strand
TCTCAGTCCGGCTACTGATCGTCGACTTGGTAAGCCGTTACCTTACCAACTATCTAATCAGACGCAAGGCCATCTTTTAGCGAATTGCTCCTTTCCCACTATTATCATGTGATAACTATGGCATATGCGGTATTAGCAATGATTTCTCATTGTTATTCCCCTCTAAAAGGCAGGTTCCTTACGCGTTACTCACCAGTCCGCCACTAACCGCTCTCAATCTAAAAGAATGAGTTAAGTTCGTTCGACTTGCATGTCTTATGTGCGCCGCCAGCGTTTATCCTGAGCCAGGATCAAACTCTCTTGTTCATGGTTTATTTACTTCAACTATTTCTAGTCTACCTAAATAACTTCATTAACAATCAAATTTCTTTGACTCTTAATTATTTATACTGACCATTTTTTTATAGATGGTTTGCTTCCATCTTTCCTTTATTGGTTTCTCTCAAAGGTTTATTGTTTACTTTTCAATGTGCTTTTGTTCTATATTATATAGAACGGCTTTTATTGTACTACTTTTTCTCACATAAGTCAACACTTTTTTTATATTTTTTAAATTTATTTTTCAACCTCTTTATAGGGCCAAAAAATAATAAACTAGTAGTTGCTGTAAAATAAAAACATGCACTTATCTTTACTAATTTATCTTTCATAAATTCTAGTGTTTTCTCTTGTGATTTCGTACTTTAATTATCTTACCATATTGTTTTCATAATGTCAATACATTTTTCGTCTTTTTTTTTAGATTTTTTTCATTCAATTTGGCTTGTGTATTTTTCCTTCTTGAACTTCTTTTATTGTACCATATATTCTTATGTAAATCAATATTTTTTTCTTGGTAATTTATTCCATTCTCCTCTGTATGAACTTTATTATTTTATGCTCTTTCTTTCTATATTATTACTGAATATCTACTAATATAACATCTTCTCCTATACATTTAATGTTTTCCCATTGTATTACAATATCATTGCTAGAAGATAGCATACTTAAAAAACGATTACTTCCTGGCACTATAATAGAAGTAATTGTACCACTTTCTAAATCTGCACAAACATCTTGCACAAATCCGAAGTCTTTTTCCATCTTTTATATTAATCACTTCTTTATGTTTAAAATCCATTCCTTTTTGTCCCATTCTTTGCCTCCATATTATAGATTTTTCTTTATTATATGTAGAAAAAGTAAAAAGTTGCTATATTCTTTTAGCAACTTTCTCCTTCTATCCAGCAAATAGTACTTCTATTGTTCTTTTAATATTCTTTCAAATCATACCTTAACAAACTATCCCCATCATATTCAAATTTTACTGTAAAGAAATTACTATCCCTTTGCATTTTCTCTATAAATATTTTATCGCCTTCCCATGTATTTAATTTTGTAACTTCATTTTTATTTATCCATTGCAATTCTCCTTCATTGCATTCTATTATATCTCCAGTAAATTCATTTGAAGTAAAAACATACATATATTCTGTTTCCCAGTTAGTTGATACATAAGTTACAATGCATCTTAATTGATAAGATTTCAAATTTAGCCCAGTTTCTTCTTTTACTTCTCTTGTGACGCATTCTTCAGGGCTTTCATTTTCCTCAAATTTTCCTCCTATGCCTATCCATTTATCTTTATTAATATCATTTTTCTTTTTAGTTCTATGTAACATAAGGTATTGATTATCTTTTTCTATATAGCATAATGTTGAAAGTATCATTTTTCTCTCCTTCATTTTTTCAAATGGCATCATCATTTTATTCTTATGTTTTATTTATATCACATCTTTTTGCATTTTAAAAGAGCATATTTAAAATATGCTCTCTATTTATAAATTCTTCTAATGTGTCCTATAGCTAATCTTTCTAACCTGGACACTTGTGCTTGTGAAATTCCGATTTCTTCTGCAACCTCTACTTGCGTTCTCCCTTCAAAAAATCTTTTATTGATTATCATCTTTTCTTTTTCATTTAGTCTCTTCATCGTCTCTTCAATTGTTAAATTCTGTGTCCATAATTCATCTGTATTTTTTTTATCCCCTATTTGATCCATTAAATAAATATTTTCTGTGCTCTCGCTATATGCTGGTTCTTGCAGAGAAACTGGTTCCTGAATTGCATCTAGACTAATAATAACATCTTCTTTTGTTACTCCTAATTCTTCTGCAATTTCCATTATTGTGGCCTCTCTTTGTTCTTCATTATAAATTCGTTCTTTAATGCCTAGTGCTTTATATGCTAAATCTCTAATAGACCTACTAACACGAATTACATTATTGTCTCTTAAATATCTTCTAATTTCTCCTATAATCATTGGTACTGCATACGTAGAAAATTGAACATTTTGAGAAAGGTCAAAATTATCAATTGCTTTAATAAGGCCTATGCATCCTACTTGAAATAGATCATCTGCATTTTCGCCTCTTCCCCCAAAACGTCTAATAATACTAAGTACTAGTCTTAAGTTTCCATTAATGAACTTTTGTCTTGCTTCTTCGTCACCTTGTTTAATCTTTTGCATTAGTTCCATTTTTTCTTCTGGCGTTAGTAATGGTAACTTAGCTGTATTAACACCAGAAATTTCTACTTTGTTCATTCTAGAAAAAACTCCTTTTAAAATAATTTACTATTTTCATTATTTCCAAAAGGAGTTTTAAGTATTCGATTATCGCTCTACTATTTTCGACATTTATCCTGTTTTGCTCATAATTTCTTTTTTCATTTTATTAATAATTTTCTTTTCTAAACGTGATATGTAACTTTGCGAAATACCGTAGCATATCAGCTACCTCTTTTTGAGTTTTTTCTGTACCACTAATAAAACCAAAGCGAAGCTCCATAATGTTTCTTTCTCGATTATTTAATTTTTCAATAGAATCACGGAGCAAACTTTTATCTACTTCGTCCTCTATTCTTCTGGAAGTAACATCTGGATCAGTTCCTAATATATCTGATAATAATAATTCATTGCCATCTCCATCTTGATTTAATGGTTCATCAATGGAGATTTCTCCTTTAATTCGATTGCTTCTTCTCAAGAACATTAGAATTTCATTTTCAATGCATCTAGAGGCATAAGTTGCTAATTTTATTTTTTTATCTGTATTAAATGTATTAATTGCTTTCATTAATCCTATCGTTCCTATTGAAATTAAGTCTTCAATTCCAACTCCTGTATTTTCGAATTTCTTAGCAATGTATACGACTAATCTTAAATTCCTCTCTACTAATGTTTGTCTAACACTTTCATCTCCACTAGCTAATTTTTCTAAGACTTCTGCTTCCTCTTCACTTGTCATAGGAGGAGGTAGAGTTTGGCTACCTCCTATATAATAAATAGGAAGATTCTCTATTTCTTCATTTCCAATATATCTAACATATAAAGTACTAATACTATCCTTTAGGATTTGTAATAAGTTCATTACTTTCACTCCTTTCTTCTAGTAAATCTAGTCCTATCAAAGCACTATATCTCTTGTCTCTACTTAAATTTTGATTAAAAATACCAATAATAACATTTTTTCTTATTTGAGTTCCCTCTTCTTTCTCAATTTCTACTTGATCTGCTTTGAAGCCTAGCATCAATCCATTTTGTTTTCCAACAGAAGAAAAAGGAATGATACGAAACCTTGCTATTAGTTCTTTTTCTTCTATTTGATTTAAAAACTCCTCATCACCTCCTATCCATTCCTCTATATGATCCAATAATTGAATTGGTAATAGCGAATATAATTGTTCTTTTTCGACTACTATAACTGGCATTTTAGAAATAGGATCCTTTAGTAGATTTCCTGTATCTAGCATTGCCTTTACTTTTAGTCTCTTTTCTTGTAATGTAATTTCAATATTATATAAAATATCTTTTCTACGTAATTTTGTTTTTACTATTCTAAAGGCAACATAGGTAATAATAAAACCTACTATTCCTCCTAATAATGCTATCTTAATTGGATATGTTCCTACATACACTCCATTTCTCATTAAGATGTCTTGTGGTCTTACAAAATAAAGTAGCGCAAAAGCACAGCCTCCAAAAACAAATGAGGTTAAATAAAATATGATTAATTGTTTGCTAAGTATTTTGACTCCTTTCGGTTTGAATGCAATATATACCATTAAAATTGATAAAACTACTTTCATTCCAAAGCTAGAATATATAGGTAGAATTTCTAAATATGCAATTACGGCATAAATGCTTCCTAGTATACTAGAAACTATTAGCCTTAACTGTTTCATCTTAATTTTCATTAAGTACCCTGTAGCAAATAAAATGATATAATTCATGCATAGGTTTTCCAACAAGACTACATCTAAGTAAACTGTCATTTTCATTTTCCTTCTTATACATAACTGCTATAAGTATACTCTTCAGGAAATGAAAAGTCTGTCACATTATGGACGAGAAGAAAAGATTTTATTTACAAATTATGATAAAATACATAAAAAAACACAAACTTCTTTCAAAGTTTGTGCTTTTTTGATTTCAATTCTTATTTAATTCCTTGTTTCTTTCTTAAAAAAGATGGAATATCTAAGTTATCTGATGAGTTGCTACTATCAGTTGTTGTTGGAATAGAATTCAATTTTTTATCCCATGCCTTGTCAATGATGTCTCCTACTGGAATAGTTCCAGATAATGGTCCGATTTCTTTGTCAAATCCTGTTGCGATAACAGTAATCACTAAATCTTCATCTAAGCTTTCGTCAATAACTGCACCAAAGATAATATTTGCTTCTGGATCAACACTACGTTGAATCAATTCAGCTGCAGTATTAACTTCATGTAATCCTAAGTTAGAACCACCTGTGATGTTAATAATAATTCCTCTTGCGCTTTCAATAGAAGTTTCAAGCAATGGATTTTGTACAGCTTGTTTTGCTGCATCTTCTGCTCTATTTTCTCCTGATGCTCTACCAATACCCATATGTGCCATTCCTGTGTTTAGCATAATTGTTTTAACATCTGCAAAGTCTAAGTTTACTAATCCTGGGATTGCAATTAGGTCTGAAATACCTTGTACACCTTGTCTTAAAACATCATCTGCCATTTTGAAAGCTTCTACTATAGATGTCTTGCGATCAATAATTTGTAATAATTTATCATTCGGAATAACTACTAGTGTATCTACTTTTCCTTTTAAGCTTTCGATTCCGCGTTCTGCTTGTGATAATCTTTTCTTACCTTCAAATGTGAATGGTTTTGTTACTACACCAATTGTTAAAATTCCCATTTCTTTGGCAGCTGCTGCTACAATAGGTGCTGCTCCTGTTCCTGTTCCTCCACCCATTCCAGCTGTAACAAATACCATATCAGCTCCACGTAGTGCTTCTGTAATTTCTGTTTTGCTTTCTTCTGCTGCTTGTGCACCGATATCTGGGTTGGCTCCTGCTCCTAAACCTCTTGTGATTTTTTCACCAATTTGGATTTTTGATGCTGCTTTTGAAAGTACTAGTGCTTGTCTATCTGTATTTACTGCTATAAATTCTACATTTTTAATTCCTGACTCTACCATTCTATTTACAGCATTATTTCCTGCTCCACCTACACCGATTACTTTGATGGTCGCTGTTCCATCTATCATTGGCATTGTGTTTTCATCCATGTTATTTTCCATAATCATAAAGTTCTTTTCCTCCCATTTCTTTTTTTACGGTATTTGTTACCTTGTATGAACGTAGAATTTAGCTTCACTAAATTCTGCAAAATTAAAATCTTACGAATAGAAAAATTCTTTTACTCTTTCTATAAGAGTTTTAAAAAATCCTTCTTCTGAATCAGAATCTATACTACTTCCTACAGTTTTAGCAAATGGTCTTGAAGCTACATATCTTACTAAACTATATGCTGTTCTGTATTCTGGTCTTACAATACTAATTAATCGTCCTGTTGCAATCTTAACTGGAATATTTAAAATAATTTTGCCTGCTACATCACTTTTATTAATATTTGTAACCCCTTGCCCTGTTAATATAACATTATTGATTCTAGGTTTTATTCCTTGTGTTGTGATATCTTTATTTACTAAAGAAAAAATTTCTTCAATTCTAGCTTCCATAACCGCTATTAATTCTGAACTTCTGATGACCTTTTTTCCTTCGTCTTCTTTATATGTTGTAAGCAAAATCTCATTGTCATTATCTATAAAAGACTTAAGAGCAAGTCCATATTGCTTTTTTAGCTTGTCCGCTTCTTCTTCTGAAATATTTAATACCAATGCAATGTCCTTAGTAATGTTGTCTCCTCCTAGTGCTATTGTATTTGTATAAATAAAATTAGAGCCCTCAAATACTCCTATATCTGTGTTGCCTGCTCCAATATCTAATAACATCACATTATCATTTAATTCATTTGTATCTAAAGCTAAACTTCTTTCTGCTAGAGTAACTGGAACTAATCCATCAATGTCTAAATTTGCCTTTCTAAAAATAGAAGCAATTTGTCGCATATAGTCCTTATCTGCTAAGATGACTTGTGCCTTCAAAGTAAAACTTCCACTTAAATTTCCTATTGGATCTGATACTTTCTTTCCATTTTCTAAAATAAATTGATTTTCTACAATGTCTATAATTTGCTTTCCTTCTGGAACGTCTATATCTTTTGCTTGCATAATCGTGGCTATTACATCTTTAGCAGAAATTCCTGCATACTTATCTTTTGCTTCTTTTGAAATACTATTTTGTACGATGGTAACATATTTTCCTGGAATAGTAACATAAGCTGAATTGATTTTTAAATTAGCATCTGTTTCCGCTTCCTTAATTAACTTATTAATGCAGGAAGCAATTTCATTTTCATTAATTATTTTTCCTTTTTGGATTCCTTTACATCTATGGCTAGCTGTACAAATGACTTCAATTTGATTAAAATTATTAACCTCTCCTATTACTAAACTAACTTTTGAGGTTCCAATGTCAATTCCTACAATTATATCTCCAATTGCCAAAATTTGTTCCTCCATCCTTGCTTCCCTTAAATTGTTTGTCATTCGTTATACTTCTTTATAAAGATGTTCCCTAATTCAGTGTAAAGAATATTACATTTTATAAAAAAAGTCAAGTGCTTCGTAATAATTTTGTAATATTTTTGTAATATGGTTGAAACATTGTCATTTTCAGTCGTTTCAAAGGTTTCCGTAATGTCTTACAATTATCTAAAATGTTGAAAATTAGCTTTTATTGTTCTGTTTTCTCAGTCTTTAATTTTTCCTTACAGTTGGTCCATTTCTCTAAATAATATCTCCTAATAATTGCCAAATTATTAAACATTCTTCCTACAAATACAACGATTGCTGCTAAGTAAATATCTACATTTAATTTTTGTCCTAAATAAGTAAGTATCATAGATAAAATAGCATTCCCAAAAAAACCTGATACAAATATTTTTAAGTCAAATTGCTTATTTAAAGTAGAAGCAATTCCACCAAATACAGAATCTAGAGCAGCAATAATTGCAATAGCTAGATACCCAGAATAGGTATATGGTACCATTGGCGCATAAATTCCAATAATAGCTCCTAAAATACATCCAACAACGATAGCAATAAAAATCATAATTATTTTTCAACCTCCTTCATATACTTAACTTTCATTTCTCCGTTATATTTTAAAATTTTAACATTATTTCCTTTTTCTAACTTGATATCCATTCCACTAGCTTTATATCTGTCAATAAATCCACTATCCTTTAAGCTTAATGTACTAGATAAATAAGTTTGATTTCCAATTGCTTTAATAACATATGGCGAGGCAACTCTTTGTCCACTTACCTGCATTCTACTATTAATTTGCGTTATATCTGTTGTTGTTACAACACGTGCATCATTAATAGAAATAGCCTCTGCTCCTGCATATCTTAATTCATTTACTAATTCTAATAAATGAGAGTATTCGATTACACATTCTTGAGTATTAGTCAACGTTACAATGACTCCCTCACCTGTTACATCTGTTTTTCCTAATAACATATTTGATTCTGCTAGATCTTTATCAATTAATTCAGACGCTTCTCCATTTTTGTCAATTGTTTGTTGATATTCTTGTACAGATTTTCGATTAGATTCTAACTGCTTTTGTGTATCTTCATATTTTCCTTTCCATTCTGAAATGGCTGTTCTTAAATCTGCTTCTCTCATATTTTCAATAGCTGTAATATCTGTTTCTTCTATCGTTTTAAATTGCATAAACATAACTGCAAAAAACACAACACACACAGCTCCAATAATAATTGTCATAACAATTTGATTTTTCTTTTCTTTTTTCAAATCTTTCTATCTCCCTACTTCACAATTATTTATTTTTGACATACTTATAGCTAATAATTCCATTGTATTTTTCTATTGTAATGTCATCTACGGTTTTTACATTCACAATAACTCCCCAACTTTCTAAATTGTCTAAGTATCCCCCTGCCATTGTCATAGCGCCTAATAGTAATCCTTGTGAGCCAATTGCTTTAATCGTAAATGGTGAGCTAATCTTTTCCCCATTTACTTTAATTACATTTCCCTCACAAGTAATCGCTGTAGTGGTAATCACTCTTTGTCCATTAATGGAAATAGCCTCTGCTCCTGCATTGTTTAAAGCATTTACTACCTGAAGTAAATCATCATAATGTACTAGTACCATACTCGGATCAATTAAATTTGTAGCTGCAGCATTGTTATCTGCTAACATAATTTCTAATCCTCCACCTTTTACTTCTACAGTACCTAGTAACATATTATTTTCTTTAATTTGTTCTTGCTTGGCATTAGCAGTTGTGTTATTTTGTGTAGCTTTTTCCCTTATTTGTGTCAATTGTTTTTCTGATTCTAGTAGTTCTTGATAGGCATTATCATATCTTTCTTTCCATCTTAGTACTTCATCTCTTAGTCCATTATTAATAAGAGATTGACTTGCTGTTGAATTACTACTTGTTACCGTTCTAATTTGAATTGCAATAGACATTGTTAAAATAAAACACATTACCCCTAGTGTGATAGCAATTTGTTTTTTCTTCATAATTCTTCCTTTCTTATACTTTTTCTCTAAAAATAGCTCCCTTAGTGCTCAAATCAGTATTAACAAAAATGTCTCCTTCTTTTTTCTTTTCATTTTGTAATACCTTTTTAATATAAAGCATTTTCGTACTAAGATTTGAGGTATCCCCTAAATGAACATTTTTCTTTTCGGATTTTAATTCTAATATGTAATTTTGTTTATCTGATATATTAATTTTAGTAATTAGTTCCCCTATCTCATTATTGTTTGCAGAATCCATAATTTGAATTACACTACTTAGCTTTTGTAAGTCTTCTGGACACAAACGATTTCCCTCTTGTATTTGTTCTTCTGGTGTTAATATTCCTGTAATAATTGGTGCTTTCAACTTTTCTAAAGATATCTCTAGCAAGTAGCCTTGTGTGTTCATGTAAACATAAGCATTTCCTAATGTCAACATATATACTGGTTTTCTCTCTGTTATTTGAATTTCTATTGTTTCTGGTAATTTTCTCTTTATTTTTACACTATCTATGTAGGCATTTGTCTTGATAGCTTGTTCTACTTTACTTTTTGAAACTTTAAAAGTATTTTCTTCTAATTCTATTCCTGATAAACTAATAATCATTTCTTGCGTAATCTTTTCGTTTCCTATAACGACAATATTATGAATATTGAAAAATGATGATAATAGAAAATAAATTCCTCCCCCAATTAGTAATACCACTAAGCTTGTCCATTTTATTAATCTAAATATAATTTTTCTTTTTTTTCTTGCTATTTCTTGTTGCTTTGGCGTTAATTTTGGCTTTTTCTTAACTTGCTTTTTCTTGCTTGTTTCTTTATAAATTTCATCTTCTATTCCTAATCTTAATTCTACATCATCATTTTGTATTTTCTTTTTAGCCTTTCTTTTTCTATTTTCCTGTATAACTCCTTGCTTAGTTCTATTATTTGCCTTTTTTTTCTTTGAATTTTCAGTTTTGTTTGGATTATTTTTTTTCTTTTTTTCTTGTGATTGTTTTGTATTTTTTTGAACCTTTGGAAGAGACTTAATGCCAATAATAATCTCATTGTCTAAATTCAATATATTTTTATCTTTTGTATCTATCTTTTTGTTTTTTTCTTTTGCTCGATTTTTCATTGACCTCTTCCTTTCTTTTTTATTTTAATTTGTATCTATTCTTACTTATTCCTCTTTATTAACTGATATCTTAGCTCCTAAGCTTCTTAATTTCTCGTCTAGGTTTTCATATCCTCTTAAAATGTACTCTATATTCGTAACTATCGTAGTTCCTCTTGCAGCTAATCCTGCTAATACTAAACAAGCTCCACCTCTTAAGTCTGTGCTTTTTACTTTCGCTCCTGATAATCTTCTAACGCCTTTTATCACAGCTGTTTTTCCTTCAATTGCAATTTTAGCTCCCATTTTCTTGAGTTCTGCTACATAACGATAGCGATTTTCAAAAATGTTTTCAATTATCATGGAGGTTCCCTTCGCAGTTGTTAAAGTACTTGCAAATACAGATTGCATATCTGTTGGGAAACCTGGATATGGTAGAGTTTTGATATCTACTGCTTTTAGTTTTCTATTTGCTCTTAAATGTACTTTTCCCTTTTCTATTTGAATTTGACACCCTGCTTCTTCTAATTTATGAATAATTGGAGTAATATGCTCTGGTGTTCTATACCTTAATGTAATATCACCGCCAGTAATCGCACCAGCACATAATAAAGTTCCTGCTTCAATTCTATCTTCCATTACAGTGTAGCTAATACTTTTTAGTTTTTCTACTCCTGTAATTGTAATAATATTAGTTCCTGCTCCTTCTATTTTAGCTCCCATTTTGTTTAAGCATTTTGCCAAATCTACTATCTCTGGTTCCATAGCAGCATTTGTAATTTGTGTAACTCCTTCTGCATAAATCGCTGCTAATATAATGTTTTCAGTAGCTCCGACACTCGGGAAATCTAAATCGATATTTGCCCCTATTATTTTATCACACTTACATGTAATAAATCCAGAGTCTTCCACAATATTTATTCCTAATTTTTTAAATGCCCTTAAATGTAAATCAATTGGTCTTGCACCTATGTCACACCCTCCTGGATAAGAAAACTTCGCTTCTTTGAACCTTCCTAAGATTGCTCCTGCTAACACTACTGTTGAACGCATCTGATTCATTAAATGCTCTGGAATCTCTCTTTTGTCAATATTTTTGCTGTTGATTTCTATTTTACCATGATTTTTCTTAAGCTTGCAACCTAAATATTTTAAAATCTCTAATGTAATTTGTGTATCATGAATGTTTGGTATATTATATAGCTTAGTAATATTTGGATTTAGAATTGTTGCAGCTATAATTGGTAATGAGGCATTTTTAGAACCAGATACACTAACTTCTCCTTCTAATCTTCTGCCTCCTTCTATTATGTAACTAGCCATTTTTTATTCACCCTTTCTAAAATTTACAATCTCGCTTTGCTCGATTGCATAAGTTATCTGTAATTTGCTTCGCTTCAAACAGCTAACTTAATTTGCTATATATTATGTTTTGTTTCCATAAGATGTGAACACATAAAAAAAGGCCACCGTGATGAATCACTGTGACCTTGAAAGGTTTGCTCGTCAATCCTCCTTTATCATACGGAAGCTATCCGTGTGCTTGGTGATATCTTCCTCTCGGGAAAATCTTTTCGCATCTTCAATGCGATTTTTGAAAAAAGGGATTGCCTTTTCCCATCCGTTGGTGCCTTCAAGCATCTTTTTCGTTAACGGTGCATAGTCCTTTACAAGGACTATACCATCAGGATTTGGAGTATATTTGTGCTGATTTTCATCTGCACTTATTTCCAATATCCCAATTTCAACATCCTTATAAAAAATTCTGTACCTCATTTTTTCCTACCTTTCTTTGAATTTGTGTTTGTTACACATTCATCTATATTATACCATATTTTTCTTCTCTTTGCAAATTTGCATTTTACTTATAAAGTAATATCTTCATTCTCATCTCTAGCTTGATTTATTCCGTTTTTTCCTATTTCCAGCATATCCTTCTGTATTGTTCTACCTACTTGCATCTGTTCTCCTGTGCGAATTCCAGTTCTAACTCCTTGACTTACTAACATTTTGAGTAGTGCACTAACATCTACCTGCGTTTCTACTGTCATTTCTCCATCCATTATCTTTTCTATTTGTTCATTTCTAATTTGGTAGGAATGCTTTACTAACAATTTTATATTTTCTGGTAATGGTGCTTTTATCCTTTGTTCTACTCTTTCTATGATTTTCTCTATATCAACAATTCCCCTTATATTTTCTTGATAATAATCATAAATCTCATCATCTTCACACAGTGCTTCTAAAGTATCTTTCCAATACGAATCAAAACCTCCATCTTCTATTGATTTTAACGTTCCTATTCTTGGATGAGCTCTATCCACACTTTCTCTTAATCCTTCATAGTCTTCTAATAATTTTTCTATGGTAGAAATATCACTATCTAGTAAAAATGAGGATTCACTATCATAATTTGGACTTAATTCAATAGCGTTTCTTCCTTCAACTTTTTTGATTTTGAAAGCTATATTTTCTGTATGTTGATCTGTTTCTAGTACTGCAAGTAAAAATATTAACCTTTTTCTATATTCAGTAATGACTTCTGTTATATCCTCTTCGCTATACCCATCCTTTTGCAATTCCTCTTCTAACTTTTCTATAGTGAAATCATAGCTTGTTGTATCTATAAAATCACTTGTTTCCTCTGGTTCATCTCCTATAATATCGTGGAGGGTTACTAATCGTTCATTGCTAGACTCCATCATGGATACTGATAAAACGCCTAAATGATATTCTCCATCTTCGCCTATAAATTTAATTAAATCATAATGTGCAGTTCTTTGCCCTACTGCTTTAGCTACTTCTTCTACTACTAGCTCTGCATAAATGCCATAATTTTTTTCTTCATCTCGAATTGCTTCACCTTTAACCAATGCCTTTGTTCCTTGAAAGTTAACCCAATTCTTTACTCTATCAAGATTACCAGTTTCTTCTCTGGTTTCTTCTGTAAATTCTACTCCTGCTTTTGTTAAATCTATAAATCCTTGCTCATCTCTAAATTGTTCTAGATCTTCTATACTATATTGGCTGTTAAAGAAGATACTCATATTTTAATCTCACTTTCTTTTTGGTATTAAATTTTTTAAGAAATTCTTTATCTTTGTCCAAATAGAATTTTCTTGTACTACTACTAGACTTACTTCTTCTATCTTTTCTTTATTTCTTTCTTTTTTCAACCAATCTTTTCTTTGGTAAGAATTAATCTTTCTTTGATATTCTTCTTCATTTTTGTCATAAGCTGCTTTTAATTCTTGTTTTTCTTCTTCATTTGCCCAATATTTTGCATTTAAAATGCTAAGAATAATCAAAGCGTCTCTACTAACCTTTTTGTTTTTTATTTCCTCATACAAGTCACTGACATTCTTCTCTTCCACATTCTGTTCAAAAAGGGCTAATAGGCTAGAAGGAACTTTTGCCTTATAATCATTTCCTAATAAATTTAGTATTTGACCAACTTCCTTATAAGCACTTTTTAATGTCGTTTCCAATATTCCTTCCTCCTTAATTTATCTTTTTACCACTAGCCTATCAATTTTAGAGTAAATGTATTTTTCTAATTTCTCCATAAATTCATCTGGCTGTATTTCTTTTTTTGAAACCATATCTAATCCTTTTTCCCAACTAGCTGTTAGCTTTGGATTTAGCATATCTGGCATAGATTGGTATACTACATCATAAATCTTTTCTCCTTTTACTGTTGGAGTAATAATTTGTGTTTTCGTATTAATTGCTATATAACCTATTCTCTCTAACTTTTTCATAATTTCTGCTCTTGTAGCACTTGTTCCAATTCCTGCCCCTTTGATTTGTTCTCTTAATTCTTCTTCTTCAATTAATTTTCCTGCATTTTCCATAGCAAGTATCATAGAACCTGAATTATATCTAGATGGTGGTGAAGTTTCTGAAGTCTTTGTTTCATAGTTTAAAACTTCTATTGTTTCTCCCTTTTTTAATTTTTTTAGAATTTCTAAGTTATTAGGATTTTCTGTTTGCTCCTCTTCCTTTTTTTGCATTTCATCTTCTTGTGTAATTGCTTTTCCTTTATTTTCTATATCTTCCTTCACTTCTTGCTTTATCTCTTTGTTCTTACTATCATTTTTGGTAATTTCTAAATACCCTAATTTTTCACAAACCTTGCCACTTGTTGAGAACTGTTCTTTCTTTTCTTCTTCGCTTTCTACTTCAATCGTAACAGAAATTTTACTATATTCTGCTGGTGGATAAAAAATACTTAAAAAACGTTTTACAATCACTTTATACATCTGCTTTTGTAAATCTGGTAAGCTATCATAATTTTCAAACCCTTGTCCCGTTGGAATAATGGCATAGTGGTCTGTGATTTTGCTATCGTTCACATACTTTGTTTTCACTAAATCAGTTGAATATTTCTCTGCTACCATTTTTTGAATATATCCTTGAATCTCCTCGTCTTTGTAACCTTTTGCTAGACCATTTAGATTTTTAGAAATCACTTTTGCTACTGCTGTAGATAATACTCTTGCATCCGTTCTAGGATATGTTACTAATTTTTTTTCATATAAGTTTTGAATAATCTCTAATGTTTGATCTGGTTTGATTTTAAACCTTTTTGTTGCTTCGTTTTGAATTTCTGCTAAATTAAATAATAGTGGTGCATTTTCTTTTGTTTTTGACTTTTTTACCTCTACAATTGTTGCTTTTTTATCTTTTAATGACAAAATGAAATTTTTCGCTTCTTCTTCTTTGCGAAATCCGGTTTCATTATATAGCTTGGGAGATTCCCACATTTTTGAATTTTCAGTAACTTTCCATTCTGCTGTAAAAGAACTATTCTCTTCTCCAAAAGTTCCTATAATCTTATAATATGGTATCTTTTCAAAATTTCTAATCTCTCTTTCTCTTTGCACTACCATGCCCAATACGCATGTCATTACTCTTCCTACTGAAATAGAAATTTTATCTTCTCCCATATCTTTTGCCATTCTACGTCCATAGATAATAGATAATAATCTAGAAAAATTGATACCAATTAGGTAATCTTCTTTTGCTCTTAAATAGGCTGAATTGCACAAACTATCATATTCTGCTAAGTCTTTTGCTTGTTCAATTCCTCTTTTGATTTCTTCTTCTGTTTGTGAATCAATCCATACTCTTTTTCTTTGTTTGTCTTTTAAGCCTATTTGGTTTTCTACTAAACGATAAATATATTCTCCTTCACGTCCAGAGTCAGTTGCAACGTAAATACAGCCTACGTCCTCTCTTAGTAGTAGGCTTTTGACGGTATTAAATTGCTTTTCTACATTTGGTATTACTTCGTATTTATATTCTTTTGGCATGAAGGGAAGTGTATCTAGTCTCCAAAACTTTAAGTTTTCATCATATTTATCTGGATAGCTCATTGTTACTAGATGACCTACACACCAAGTAATTACCCAATTGTCTGATTCAATATATCCATCTTTTCTGTTGCCACCACATTTCAATACTTTTGCAAATTCCATAGCAACAGATGGCTTCTCTGTAATGAGTAAATTTTTTGCCATATTTTTATCCTTTATGTTCATATAATACAATATCTATTTCTGCAGTATGATGCTGATTTCCATAAGCAAATATAATATATAGGTCTCCATTTGGTCCTAAAAAGTAATTTTCAATATTCGCTAATTGGTATATACTGTTATTTAAATCTCTATTATATACTGTATAGCCCGATTGCACTAATATTTCTGCCTCTTCTTTTGCTTTTCGTACAGTATCATTTATTTTTGTTTGTACTTCACTTTGTACTAAATTTCTTTGTGCTATTAAATCTTCTACATTTACTTTTTGACCAGTTGCCAAATTGTAATTATAAGTTTGTATAATCACTCTTTGTGGATTGCTTCCCTCTTTTAAAGTTGCTTTAATAATTAATGATAAAATGTCTCCATTAATATAAGATACATAATCCATTTGATATAGGGTCTTAATATTGCTTTTACTATTCATGATTTCAGAAGCCTTGTTAGCAAATATATCTTGTGTAATTTTATTGAAGTTTGTTGGAACTTCTCCTTGGATATTCATTACTGGCAAATGAATATCCACTTCATAATTTTCTTTTTTATCCTCAATATCATAGGCAGAATATACAATATCATTTTGAGCTACTATTTTTTGAATGCCTGATGTATCATATTCTCCCTTATTTAATACATTCGTAAATAGATTTGAAAATTGTGTCTTAATTTCTTCTGCCGTTTTCTCTGTTATTGTATCATCTGGAGTAGTATTTAAACTTGGCATAATAATATTATTCTTATCCTCATCTTTTACAAAAAATTGTGCATAGATTCCTGCAATAATTGCTAAAACGCAAAATGCACCAACTAGAATATATAGAATTTTAGGATTTTTCACGATTATTCTCCTTTCGACTTCTATCTATATGTTATCAATTTCTCTTTTCTTTTATTGTATCGCATTTTAAAGAAAAATGCTAGTAGTTTAGGGAAGTTTTATATAACACAAAGAAAAGACTAGGAATCTTCGAAATTCCTAGTCCTTATTGTCTAATTAGTCTTGAGTATATGGTAATATAGCAATTTGTCTAGCTCTTTTAACAGCTAGTGTAATATCTCTTTGATGAATTGCACATGCTCCAGTTGCTCTTCTTGGTAGAATTTTTCCTTTATCATTAATGAATTTTCTTAACTGATCTGCATTTTT
This sequence comes from uncultured Clostridia bacterium, assembly GCA_910589185.1. Lineage (GTDB taxonomy): Bacteria > Bacillota > Clostridia > TANB77 > CAG-508 > CAG-273. The sequence continues at coordinate 71,304 of CAJUSU010000004.1, read as the reverse complement.
ATAATCTAATTTCAAATTCTTGTCTGCACATAATGGGCATACTTTTTTTCTCATTTTTCTAAATTTAGGATTATAATCTTCATCATTGTTTCTGTTATTTCTTCTATTATTTTTCTTGTCTGCCATTTCTCTTTCCCCCTATCTATATTAATGTAGAGGTGTTTTCCCTTTTATTTTTATTTAAAAAGGCAAATCATCTCCTGAAGAGATCTCAAAATCTGAACCACCATTGTTTGCAGCTGGCATTGTTCCGAAAGTAGCATCAAAGTTAGCATTTGCTCCTTCTCCATCTCTTCTGCTGTCTGCAAAGTATGCTTCTTCAGCTACGACCTCTGTTATATAACGTTTTTGACCTTGTTCATCATCCCAAGTTCTAGTTTGTAGTCTTCCTACTACTGAAACTTGTTGACCTTTTTTAAAATATTTGCTACAGAATTCACCTAATTTGCTCCATGCAACGATATTAATGAAATCTGCTTGTCTTTCTTCGCCTTGTCTTACAAATCTACGATTAATTGCTAAACTAAAAGAAGCTACTAATGTATTATTTGTTTGTGTGTATCTTACTTCGGGATCTCTTGTTAAACGTCCCATTAAAATTACTTTATTCATATTTGTATACCTTACCCTTCTATCTTAAAGGCCCCCGATTTCTCGGTTGTTTTTCTTTCATTGTTTTCTATTCTGCTTTGATAGTAATGAATTTAATTACTTCGTCCATAATTCTGTAATTTCTTTCAAGTTCTGCAATTAAGTCTGGATTAGCTTCAAAGTTAATTACTACATAATATCCTTCTTTGTTTTTCTTAACTTCATAAGCTAGTTTTTTCTTTCCAAGATCTTCAATTTTTTCAACTTTACCATCATTATTAATAATATCTGTAAATTTTTGAGATAATTCTTTTACTTTCTCTTCTTCTACAGATGGATTAATAATGACAACACTCTCGTATTTGTTCATTATTTTCACCTCCTCGTGGATTAATAACCTGCAAATTCTTTTGCAAGTAAGAAAGTCTATTTTTAAGACGTTCCTATTGTAACACGTTTTTAGCTAAAATGCAAGTAAAATACAAAAATTCACAGTACAGGCAATTCTATACTGTGAATTTCATTATTTCTTTATTGTAGCTCCTATGATTCCTGCGTCATTTCCAAGCATTGCTAATTTTAAGCTTGGTATACTATCTTTATTAAAGACTTGCTCCTTTTTTTCAAATGCTTCTACTAGTTTGTCATATAAAATGTCTTCAAAGTATACAAAGCTACCTCCTAAGCAAATAGATTGTGGTTCAAAAATGTCTGTAATATTGCTCAGTCCTATCACTAAGTCTTCTATATAAGTATTTATTTTTTCTACTACCTTTTCTTCCTTTTGTCTTTCTCTTAGAATTTCTAATAATTCTTGTGCTTTTGTCTCTTCTGGAATTTGTAATATTTGTATGAATGATTCTTTTAGCCTTTTTATAGAACAGTAAGTTTCAAAACAGCCTCGTTTTCCACATTTGCAAAGTTCTCCATTTTTTTGAATTACCATATGTCCTAATTCAAAACCTGAATTTCTTTTTGGAGTTAGCAGTTTATTTTCCATAAATACCGCTCCTCCTATTCCTGTTCCTAAACAAATAAATACACTTTCTTCATCTTCTCTTATTGCTCCATATTTTTTTTCTGCTAGACCTGCACTTTTTGCGTCATTAAAAAGTTGAACAGGAAGATTACAAATTTTATGAATTGTTTCTGTAATATCTAATTCTTGAATTCCTAAGTTCATTAAGGAAGTTATCTTTCCTTCTCTTGGTTCTCCTGGACTTGCTATACCTATCAATTCTATAGGATATTTATCTATATATTCTTTGATGCCTCTTACAATATACTCTTGAATAAACTGTTCTAATATATCTTGTTCTTTTCTATTTAAATCTGTTTCTTTCTTTTCTAATATAGTGCCGTTTTCTTTCACAACTCCTATAGCAATATGGCTTCCACCTAAGTCTATTCCTATTTTCATTTTCTTTCTCCTTTACTTTTTAACACTTATATTATTTTTCTTACCTTAAAATTAATTATATACTGGGTGTGTAATCATAGGTGTATCGCTCGTAATTGGTCTAAAAATATACCCATTCTTTTTTCCATATTCAATAATTGCTCTTAAAGCATCTAGCGTTTTATTATTGCCTGAAAAGTCATGCATTAACACAACATTCTTTCTATTTCTCATTAAGTTCTTAGTAACATTTCTATAAACCGCATCTTTATTTCTTGCACCGCCTGCATCTCCTGAGCTCACATTCCAATCATAATATCTAAAACCTCTTTTTACAACTTCCTTTGTTAGTTTTGTCATGATTTTAGGATTAAAGCTACTCACAGTATTTGAACTTCCTCCTGGAAATCTGGTAATATATGTAGTAATTCCTGTTGTTCTCTTTATTTTGCTTTGTAATTTTGTTACATTCTGCATATAAGTTTCTACTGATTGATAAATTTTGTTGTAATCATGAGAATATCCATGAATTCCAATACTATGACCTTCTGCCGCTTCTCTTCTTACTAAATTTTCTGTTGCTGTATTGTAATTTAAAATAAAGAATGTCGCTTTTACATTTTCTTCTGCCAAGATATTTAATATTTTAGGGGTAATATCTGTTGATGGTCCGTCATCAAAAGTTAAATAGATAACACCTGTATTAGGTCCTGTTACATTTTGTTCATTATTATCTATATCTTTTGTATCAGAACTATTACTCCCTGAAGTTCCTTGAAAATTTCCTCTTTTTTGTAAATTAATTGTTCTTGTTGCTGTTGATTTATTCCCTGCCTTGTCTTGTACTGTATAAAGGATCTGGTATTGGTTATGAGTAATTTGCTGTTTTGCTATTGTTACCTCTTTTTCTAACTCTTTATCCACATTGTCTGTTACTTTATATCCTTCTTCTTTGTAGGTTTCATCTTCATATAAGGTAAGTACTTTTTGCCCTTTTAATTCTATTTTTGGTGGTTCTATATCTTTTAGTTCTGCTTTTGCATATTCTATATTTATTTTTGTTCTAACCTTTTCCATTTTGTTTAAAACTTGCTCTGGATTTCCATTTACCTGAGTATATCCTATATATCCTAAAGTGATTAAGATTAGAATAATTACAATGAAAGTTTCTACTATATGACGTATTTTCATGTTAATTGCTCCATTTCTTAGTTCATTTGTTTACTGTTTTATCTTACACCTTTTTTCGATTTATTTCTACCTTTTTTATGATTTCTTAAGGAGTTTTTGTTTAAAATTTTATTTACAATAAAAAACATCTATAACACAAGTGCTGTCTGAGCAAATGATGTTATAGATGTTTTTTAATTCTTTTCAATTAATTTTTATTAAATAACGCCTTGATTTTGATATGCATCAATTAACCAGTTACCCATGTATAATTGGATACATGGTACAAGTACTACAACTACTAAGAAGATTAATAGAATTCCAACAAATGCGTATGAAATTTCTGGTAATACCTTCATTAGCTTGTTTAAGCTTTCGTTGATATCTTGGTCCATATAGTCTAATAATTTTTCCATCATTTCTGGTAAGTCAGTCTGCATACCTATTTTTAGCATTTCGATTTCCATTGACTTACATAAACCTGAATTTTCAAAAGGTTCTATCCAAGATGCACCGATTAAAATGTTGTTAATAGATGTTTCTACAATGGATAGCATTACATAATTTTTGACAACTGATTTACTAACTTCTAGAGAATCTTGAATTCTCATACCATTTTGTAAGTTTAAAAGCATCGCTCTCATTAATCTTGAAAAATCAATTCCGAAAATTAATCTACCAAAGACTGGTGCTTTATATTTAAAGTAATGCCAATTGTATTTTCCTTTTGGTGTATTGATATAGCTTACAATTGATAAAACGATAATTGTTAAAATTCCTACTGGTACATACCAATATATCTTTATCCAATCAATAAAATGCATGAACTTTTGTGTAATTTCTGGCAATTCTACATTTGATCCCATGGATTCAAATACATCTTGAATTGCTGGCAATACGAAAATAGTTCCTACAATTAATAAAATGAAAATAGCCACAAACTGTGTAATATTTGGTATTAAGATACTTTTAATCTTTTTATTTCTTGTAGTGGTTTCATCTAGATATCGTACTGCTTGTGATAATGATTTTGTAAGAGATCCTGAAAGTTCCCCTACTTTTATCATGTTAATATAGATATATGGGAAAATATTAGAATAATATTCCATTGTGGTATACATATATTCTCCCGCTTCTACTCCTGCTAAGATATCTTCTAGTACTCCCCTAAAAGATAAATTATCTGTACTGTTAATAATAGTACTTAAAGCATGAATGTTGTTAAAACCTGCCTTTTTTAGTAAGTAAAAATTCTGTGTAAATATAATGATGTCTCTCATTCTGATTTTTTGACCTGCTGATAAGGCAATGCTTAATTTTTCTCTATTACTTAATTTCGCTGTAGTTCTACCTTGTAATACATTGGCTGAGTTAGCAGTTTTCATAACATCATCAATATCGATAACATTTCTTTTGTTAACACGTCCATTCTTACTTCTTAAGCCAACTTGTACAACTTCAATAGGCAATAAATCATTGTGTTTTAATTTCTTGACTAAGTTATTTTTGCTGGATTCTTCTACCCTATTTTTTACAATTTGGCCCTGTTTTGTCACTGCTTTATATACGTACTCTGGCAACTTTCCCTCCTCCTTTTCTCTTTATTCGGCTACATACCTGCTTGTTGATTAGCTGCTGCTTTCTTTTGATTATCTCTTTTAATCTTTAATTGCATAATTGTTCTGTTTAAAATTTCAATATTCTTTTCTTCAATTTGTGCTTTTGCTTGTTCTAATGTAATTCTATCATTTACAAATAATTCTGCTAAAGAATTAATTAATCCAATGCTTCCTTTGTCTGACGCACTTTGAATAGCATCTTCAATTTCGGAAACCGTAATTTTATCTTTACGAATAATACCTGCAATGATATTATCTACTACCATAACCTCTGGAACTAAAACTAAGGAATCATCTCTTCCTTTTAAAAGCCTTTGAGATACAACCAGTTTTAATAAAGATGCAATTAAGTATTTAATTGTTTGTTGATCTCTAACATCATAGAAGTTTATCATTCTGTCAATAGTTTCAGCACAAGATTTGGTATGTAATGTTCCTATAACCAAATGTCCTGCTTCTGCTGTTTCAATGGCTGCTTCCATTGTTTCTTTATCACGAATCTCACCAATGATTAAGATATCGCAGTCTTCTCTTAAAGAGTTTTTAACTCCTTCACTATAGTTTGGACAATCTCTTCCTACACCAACCTCTTTTTGTACAATTACTGATTTTTTAGAAGTATGTTTAAACTCTACTGGGCTTTCTAGTGTAAGAATTTTCTTATTTTTGTTTTCGTTAATTTGATTAATTAAAGCATTTAAAGTAGTAGTTTTACCAGAGTTTGTCTTACCTGTAACTAGAATAAGTCCTTGTGGTTGATCCATCATACGTCTTACAATATCTGGTACACCTAAGTCTTCATATTTAGGCAATTCATTTTTGATTAATCTTAATACTACTGTTGGAATATCATCTGATGTAGAAATATTTACTCTTAATCTAATTCCATTTAATTCATAAGAAGAATCTAAGTTTTTATTTTTTTTGTATACTTCATCTTTATCTACATTTCCTCTTACAAAATAGTCATAAATATCCATCATGTCATCTTCATTTAATGGATCAAATTCTTCTATTTCCACTAAATCTCTTCTAATTCTCAAAATTGGTTTATTGGCAAAAATCAAGTGAACATCTGATGCATCTTTTTCCTTAGCAATAGTGATGATTTTGTCTATATCTATCATAATTTCCTCCTTTGTTTAATAAATAATCAATTTACTATTTAATTCGCTTAAAGTAGTTACACCATCTAATACTTTGCGAATACCGTCTATAATAAATGGTTCATAACCTGTTTCTAGTGCTTTCTTTCTAATTTCAAAACTAGAAGCATCCTTAGTGATTAATTCTTTAATCTCATCATTTACTAAAAGGATTTCAAAAATAGCAATTCTCTCATAATATCCTGTATTATTACAACGTTTACATCCTATTGCCTCGTAAGTTTTCTTTCCTTCTAAGTCAAATGTCTTTCCATATTTTTCACCGATTTCTCTAATAACTTGTTTTTCTTGCTCTGTAAAGTCTCTTTCTTGTGCACAGTGTGGGCAAATTCTTCTAACTAATCTTTGAGAAAGTGATGTAGCTAGGATACTTGCAATATCATAATTTGAAATACCTATCTTTCTAAGTCTTGTAATAACTTCAACACTATCAATTGTGTGGATAGTTGATAATACATAATGTCCTGTCTGTCCAGCTTGCATTGCAATTTCAGCTGTTTCTTTATCACGAATTTCTCCTACTAAGATAATATCTGGATCTTGTCTTAATACAGTTCTTAAAGAATCTGAGAAAGATGCCTTATTGTCTATTTCAATTTGATTTAAACCATTAATTCTAATTTCTACAGGGTCTTCAATTGTTGTAATATTGATTTCTGGTTTATTTAGGTAATCAATAATACTATAAAGTGTTGTTGTTTTACCTTCTCCAGTAGGTGCTGCAACAACTGTAATACAGTTCTTTTTATTAAAGCATTTATTGACTAATTCTTCATCTCTTGGAAAACCTAATTCAAATATTTCTTTTACATTTCCATTTTTCTTTAAAAGTCTTAGTACAAACTTCTCTCCATATACATTCTTTTGTGAAGATACACGGATATTATAGTCTGGATAAAGCAAGATTCTACCATCTTGTGATTCTTGTTTTTCCTGATGCATATTAGAAATAGCCTTTAATCTTCCTATAATTTGTGCTTGTTTCTCTTTTTCAATATTAACTGCTGTCATTAACTGACCATCAATTCTGTAACGAACTCTTACTGTATTCTCTAATGGTTCTATATGAATATCACTAGCTCTTTTTTCCATAGCAGTTTTAATAATAGTATCTACCAATCCCGAAACGTCTGCGTTTGTGTTAATATTTTCAGTAGCAGTTCCTTCTAATGTTCCTAAAAGATAATTGATGTTAGTTTCAAAAGTAATATATTTTTCCATAATAAGACCTTTATTTAATAATAGTAGTCTTACTACCTCAACAGATTTTTTATTAGATGTATCTGCAAAACATACTTTAATTTTTCCTTGTTCAATGTCAAATGGTATTGCTTTGTTTTGTTTTGCAATATCTAAAGAAATATATTCTAGTATATTAATCTTAACATCTTGTTCTTGTAGTAGAATAGCATTCTCGTCCAAAATGCTTCCAATAGCATTAATTAAAATATGTGGATCACAAAGCTCTAAGATATTTAAAATATCTCCCATCTTTTTATTTGGATGTGACTTTTGATAATCTAATGCTTTTTCAATATCTGCTTCTGATACTACTCCTCTTTTTACAAGTTCAATTCCCAATGGTTGTTTTCCCATAAGTTTCTCCTTTCTCTTTTGTGACAAAATTTTCTGCTTTTATTATACTATATTTTTTTAAAATACAACATATTTTTCATCTATTTACAAGAATTTACCAATATCTTAGCGTATAGTCTATTCCACTTTTTAAATTGACTTTTCCTCCAATAGACATTTTCACATTGATAATTTGTTTATTAGTACTTGATACTTCTTCCTCTGTTAAAGAAAAACTAAAACTATCTACTTTTTCTGTTATTTTTGTAGAATTTCTATAAACTGCTTTCTCACTTTGTCTATATTGATATACTGTTCCATCTTCAAAGGTTACTTGATTTGTTGTTACTTCTGCTGTTTTATTATTTTTTACATCTCCTATAAAAAACATACTAAATTTATTAAATTCTGGTGCATATTTTTCCTGTTCTTTTACTTCGTTCATATTAGATACAAAAAAGGAAGAAAATGCTGCAATAGCAGTAACTGCAATAGTAGTTATTACCACATATATAATTAATGAAGTTAAAGTAATACCTCTTTCTGATTTCATTCTTTCCCCCTATAATTCTTTTACTTTTAATTTTTCTAATACTAAATCTTCTTTATTGCCTGCTACTTGATAAGAAAGTGTGAGTTTTACCATTTTTATGGTATTTTCACTATCATATTGACTTACTTCTATTCTTAAACCCATCTGGTCTGAAATTCCATATGCTTGCTTATACGTATCTTCCATTCCATTTTTTACATCTTCGTAAGCTATTCGATCAATGTTTTCTAAAATTTGAATGCCATATAGTGTTGCTACTGCTGTTATTTGTGTTTCAGCTTGTATTTTATAAATTGCTAAATAAGAACCTGCAATTGTTCCCGCAAACAGAGTTAAAATAGCAATGGCTATAATAACGTCTTGCATTGTAAAACCTTTATTTGATTTTAGATTTTTCACAATTTTTTTCATAGCATCTCCCTCTTACTTGAAAATATAAAAATTGGTAATTAATAACATTATGGCATTTGACATGCATAAGAAGAAACCAATTGGCAATTTATTACTTACTTTCATATTCTTTGCTTGTTTGTTGCAAATCTTTTGTACTAACATATAAAATACAATCGTTAATAGAGTCATTAGTATACTTAGAAAACTAACTGCTGGATAAGTAAAGGTAAGAACAAACATACAAAGCAGTAATATATCTATTGGATAGCTATTTTTTGCTTTCTTTCTTAAGATAACAGTATCTAATACTACTAAGATGCAAATAATAGCTAAATATATAACATATCTATATATATTAGGGTCTTTTTCTACTATATAAAGATATACTATATATAGTGCTTCTACAATATATCCAAATAGCAATACAGATTTTTCTATTTGAATTTTTTCTTTATCAATTCCTGCTATAATGAATAAAGTTGCTAAATATAAAAGTCCAAAAACAAAATAGACCATTGTAGATAATGAACTTTCTAACACATCTAGTTTGATAGATATGGCAAACAAAACAAAAACTATACCAGATAAGATTTCTAATAATAAATATCTTGGTCTAATCTTTTGTTTACAGTATCTACATTTCCCTCCTAAACAGATATAACTTAGAATTGGTATCATATCTAAAAAGGTCAACTTATGATTACAATTTGGGCAAAAGGAACGTTCATGAGTAATATCTTTTTTTAATGGAATACGGTAAACTGCTAGTGTAAAAAAGCTACCAAATAAAGTTCCTATGCAAAATAAAGCAATATATACAATTGTATCAATTGTCGTCATTTGTTTTCTCCTGCCTATTTTAGTGACTGATAAAAGTCGAGGCATATACAATGCTGCATATGCCCTTTTGCTTTTATCTTGATAAAAGTTTAAATTATGCTCCTGGTGTTGTTGTTGCTTTTTGTCCATCTCCAACTGTGAATGCTTCTTTAGAATAATCTACTTTGTAAATTAATCCGTCAACATCATACTTAATATAGCAATTGATTGTTAATTCGCTTGCTGTACTAGCTGCTGGAATTGCGAAACTTGCATCTGCATTACCTGATGCATCAACAATATGCATATTACTTGGAAGATCAGATTTGAAAACATCAGTTAAAGTTTTGTCAGCTGTTGGTGCATAGATTTCAGCATATAAGTCACCTAATGTTACAGAAACAGCATCTTTTACTAATGCTTTATTTGTTTCAGTTTTAGCTTGTTGTGCTTTTCCAAATACTCCATTGCCTGACATTACGTACATGATTGTAATACCAGCTAAGATTAATAGAACAACAATAGTAACAACTAATGCAACTAAAGTGATACCTCTTTCATTCTTTTGGTTTCTCATGTTTTTTACTCCTTTCTCTTTAGAATTGTTTTGTTATATTTTATATTTATTTAAATAAATATAACCGAAAATTATTTGTGCCCTGTATTATTAAAGAAAGTTCCTGTTGAATTAGGGTCAGTTGTGGCATTTCCTCCGGCATTATTGCCAGTATTGTTTACGCTGCCACCGTTTGGATTTGATGTATTTGTACTTATACTTGCAGAAAATGGATCTGGTTTTCCTGGTTTGTAACTATTAGTTTGTTTATATAAAGTAAGGTCTGAACCTTTAATTTCATAAGTTACTTCTACCTTATTCATTGCTGCAACTTCTTCATTTATTTCATTTTCTACTTCTTGATTTGTTTTATATGCTTCTAATTTATTAGGTACTACTTTGTTTTGTGGTAGAGAATCATAAAAGATAACTCCCAAAACAAGTACAATTGCAACACATAATAAAATCATAATACATATTTCTTTAAAAATTGATTTAATTGCTCTCAAAACTTGTGTATCTCCTTTCTAAAAATTTATGCTTATCCTTATTGAGCTGTGTTTGTATCTGTAGTTCCTGTTTGGTCTGTTGTATCTGTTGCTTGTTGTGCATCTGGAGTACTTGTGTCTGTTGATACAGCAGAGGTAGCATTTTCTTGTTTTATTCTAACATTTCTTACTGTAAAAGTAGCTTGTCTACCATTTTCTCCAGAACCTGGAAGGATTTTAAAGTTTTCTATTCTAAATCCTAATTGACTATCATCTTCAATAGATAATACGAAATTGATAACTGCTATATAGTTACCTGTTACAGTAAATAGTAAGTTTTTGCTTTCTTGTTCTCCTGTTTCACCAGCTGTAATATCTAATTTTAGTTCTACTCCTTCACTAGTTGCATGGCTTCCTATTCTAGTCCAAATGTATTCAATTTTATAAATTTCTTGTTTACTTGCATTTATTAAATCTTTATCTGAACTAACATTTGCTAACTCTACATATTCGTCTTTAGCATTCATTAAACTATCAACACTGCTTTGTAATTCATCTGTTTTTTGAATGTAATCACTGTGTATTAGTTTTTCTGTTTGTTCTATTTCTTGTGTTAACCTGTCATTTTCTTCTTGGATTCTTTCTACACTAAGTACTTCAAAATTTCCTAATGAGATTCCTTTAAATATTGCGAAATATGACAAAGTAATAAGCAATATAATTAAAAGTATAATTAAAATCTTTTTCATGGCAAATCTCCTTCTATTACAATTTGAACAACGTTACCTTGCTTTGTTCCTGATGATGAAACAATTGTATCTGGTGCTAAAATTCCTTGTGTTTTTAAAATTGCTTTAAAAATACCTAATTGTTCATATTTCTCTGATTGTGCATTAATTACTACATGTCTTGAATTCGAATTGTCAATAGAAGTAACTTGTACTCCTTGTGGCATTGCAAACATAATTTGGCTTAGTAAGTTTGGTATCGTTTTCTTGCTTTTGCTTTTTTCAGCCGCTTGTTCACTAATGTTTTTTAAATTATCTGATAATTGTTTGTATTCATTTGTTTTTTGACTTATTTTGCTTATATCTCCATCTACTGCTGCTATTTGCATTTGTGTATCCATTTTGACTGCTGAGACTTCATCATTTTTTGCTTTTATTTGATGACCAATGAAAATAGAAAATGCTGAGTAAATAATTGTTAGCGCAAGTATTCCTCCTCCTACTCTAAGCATCCATCTTTCTACTCCATCTAGTTTTTCTCCCAAATTAAATCTGAATAATCCTGATAAGTTGATGCTCTTTCCTAATACATCTCCCTTTTTCTTTTTGCCATCTGAAGATTCTGATTTAGAAAATATTTCTCCTAAGTCATCTTTCCAATCTCTTTTCTTAAAGTTCATATCTTTTAAGCCATAACCTAGGCCTTGTAGTGCTAATGCAATAGCAGAATTTACTTCAATATAATCTTTCATATTGATTTTGATACTATCTTTTAAGAAATATGGTTTCATAATTTCACATTTTTCCGTTTGGAAAAATTCTTGGAAATATAAATCAATATTATTTACAACTGATAATGTACCAGTAATATAAATCTTATTTACTTTGATTGTTTGTACTGCTAAATTTTCTTGTACTTTTGTCGCTATTTTATATAAAGTAGGCATAATGTCATCTAGATATTCGTTTTCTTCATCTTGTAATTCTTTTCCTTCCATTGTATAAATAGTACTATTTTTGCATATTTCATATGCTTTAGAATACGAATTTTCTTTTGCGTTAATACTATCTAATACTGTCTTTGCGCCTTCTTCAATTGTTTCTACATTATAAATTTTTTGATCTACAATTGTTGTAATAGTAGTCTTTTCTTGCATATTAATAATAACTACATTTTCTTTTTCTTTTAGGTTTGCTACATTTGCAATTGTAATTCCTATTGGTGAAATGGTTGTTGCTTTATATTCACCAAGTGACTGTTCTAATGTATTAATACTATTTTTATTTGATGATACATGAATTACTTTAACTTTTTCTTTATCTTCTACACTATTTGCTAAAGCATATCTTGTTTCAAAAGCATTTCTATTAACATTTTTTTCTGCGCACATAGCTTCAAATTCTGTGCCAATTGCTTTTCTTAAATCATTTTTATTTAACAAGCTAAACATATAAAGATAATCATAAACTTCTTCTGATAAATTAACACTAATTGGTACTTTAAAGCTAACTGTATCTGCTATAATCTGTCTAATAGCATCTCCTAATCTATCATAGAATTTTATTCCAAACGATTCTATTCTCAAGATGTCACGATCTTTTGACACTTTTGCATATTTAATTAAATTTGATTCAATATATAATCCTAAACAGCTTGCCATCTTTTTCTCCTTCGTTGAAAATAAAATTTTCTACTCTTAGATTTTACAAAAAAACAACAAAAATACTTGAATTTTTTGTATTTTTTTACAAAATATAACCTTTTTCATATTTTTATGTATTTATTTTATCTGTTTATAGTGAAAAGTCAATATCATTTTCCTTTTTTTAACATAAATGTAATATTGTTGTAATATTGTTGTAATATTGTTCCGGTTGTAACACATTGCGTTTTATTTATTGTCGAACTTTAATTTTGTCAATTAAAGTTTTAAAATAAAAATAAGAGAGATTAATAAAAATATTTATTATCAATCTCTCTTATTTTATTATTTTAATCATTATCCTCTTATAAAGAACATTGCTATAATTACAATTCCTAATATAACACGATAAATAGCAAATCCTTTGAAGCTTCCTTTTTTTAAATAATTTAATAAAAATTTAATTACAAAAATTCCAACAATAAAACTAGCAATTACTCCAATAAAAAATGGTAAATTAAATACGAAATCTTTTGCTTTAAAAACAGTAGCTGCAAGTACAATTGGAGCCGAAAGCATAAAAGAATATTTAGCTGCTGATTCTCTTTTTACCCCCATTGCTCTTGCTGTCGTCATAGTAACACCTGACCTAGAAACACCTGGTATAAAAGCCAATGCTTGTGATAATCCTATTAAAAAAGTTTGCTTCAAAGTCATATTCTCATAGTCTGTTACTTTTTTTGCTTTTTGGTCGACAATGTATAAAATAATTCCCATTACAATTAACGCAATAGCAATAATCAATGGCTTTGTTAGAGCATCTTCCAAAAATTTGTCTAATACAAATCCTATAATTCCACCTGGAATAGTAGCAAGCACAATGTACCAAAACATTCTACCTTCTGTTGACTTCTTCTTGTTGACTACTTGCTCATACCCACCTTTGACAAGTCCAAGCCAATCTTTGAAAAAGAAAATGGCAATTGCTAATAAAGTACCAAAATGAAGTGCTACATCAAATCCCTTAAAAGCTTCTTCAAATCCTGGTTCATTCATCCAGCCAAACATCCATGGAATGATATTTAAATGTGCTGAGCTAGAAATAGGTAATAATTCTGTTAATCCTTGTACTATTCCTAAAATCAACGCTTGATATATTTGCATCTTTTTTCCTCCTTAATCTTGTTCTTGTTCTTTTTGTTCCTTTTCTTGCATCTTTTGTTTTTCTTTTTTATTTCTAATTCTCATTAAATCTTCATTACTTAGGTTTTCCATTAGTAAATTTGTTTTAAATAAATGTCTAAATACTCTCTTTTCTTTAGAAATTATCTTTTTCTTTCCTTCTTTTTCTTCTACAATCTGTTTCATCTCTTGATCGGTCTCTTTTTTTACTTCTTCTATTTCTTGTTTTTCTATTTTTTCTGGTTTTGGAATCTCTTGACGGATTGGCGTAAAAATAGGATCTTTTTGTAGTTGCTTGTAATTTGTAGAGTCTAAGTTTACTGCCACTTTCATGTAGTTAGCTGCTTTATCTTCATCACCTTTTAGCATTGCAATCTTAGAAAGATAATAATAGGACCCCGCTTCTGTTTCTTCTGATTGAATCCCCTGCATAAAATATTTTTCTGCTTCCTCTAAATCTCCATATGCCAAAGCGATTTGCCCTAAACTTAGCTTAGCATGAAAACTCATACTGTTAATTTCTGCTGCCTTTTCATAGCATTCTTTCGCACGGCTAAAATCATTGCACATTGTATACACCATACCCAAACTATAATATAAATCATAACTGCCTGGATGATAGCGAAGTGCCGTCATATATAACGGCGCTGCTTCTTTGTATTTTTCTTCTTCAAAATAGATGTCTCCTAATAAGTTAGTTGCATTTTCATTTTCTGGTTTATGTCTCAAAATATCTTGTAGAACTTCTATTGCCTGTTCATTTTGTTTATTTTTGTTCATAACAGCTGCTAAGCAATATGCTGCCTCTAAATCATTACGGTTTAATTCGGTTACTTTCCTATATTCAGTAACAGCTGCATCATAATTTTCTTCTTTTTCATAACATTCAGCCATAAATCTGTGGGCAGCTTGACTATTTGGATTTTTATTTAAGAAATTAGCCATTCTTGTTTTAGCTTTTTCTTGCTGTCCTTTGCTTACTAATATTTTGGCTATTATCAGGTGAAAGAATTCTGGAAAATTCATCTTTCTAAAGTACTCTAGCCATAATACCCAAAGTGGAATAAGAACTGCTAAAAAGTATATGAACACTTTTAAAAATGCATTTAAAGTGGTTGGTAAGAATAGTTCTACAAAATTAATTGCAATTCCTACAAATTCTAGAATAAGTATAATAATATAACTAGTATCATTTTTATGAATCAATTTCATAAAAATGACTGTAAAAAGGGCAATTGCTATTAAATTAAAAAATATTTTTTCAACAATCATTTAGTTTCCTTCTTTTCTTCGTTTGCTTTTTCATTTTATACTACATTTACTTCTAATTCTTCATACTGTTTCATACATTTTTCAATAATTTCTTCTGCTTCTTTTCTGCCTAACATCTGATCTACTGAAGTTTGTTTTCCTTCTAGTTGTTTATATACTTCAAAAAAATGCTTAATTTCTGAAGAAATTTGCATTGGTACTTCACTAATATCTTGATAACAATTTAAGAAAGGATCTTGTTTGCAAATGGCGATAACCTTTTCATCCTTTTCATTGTTGTCAGTCATAATTAATACTCCAATAGGATAGCATTCTACCAAAGTAAGTGGTGTAATTTCTTCTTGGCATAGCACTAATACATCTAATGGATCATGGTCATCTGCATAAGTTCTAGGAATAAAACCATAATTGGCAGGATAATGTGTTGAAGTATATAATACACGATCTAATCTTAACATTCCTGTTTCTTTGTCTAATTCATATTTATTTCTTCCATTTTTGCTAATTTCAATAACTGAAATGAAATCATCTTTTTTAATTCTTTCTTCTGGAATATCATGCCATATATTCATTGTTTTACTCTCTCCTTTTTATTTTGTTTTTGTATTTCTTTATATATCTTTTTGCATATTTCTGAAAACTTGGATTGGGCAATAAAACCTAAAGATTGACTAGTTAAGTAATTATCCGTTCCAGCTAAGTGATTCCATTCTTTTTCGGTGGGAACTTCTTTTCTTTCTTTAATTAATTCTGTTAGGGCCGTTATGCTTTTTTGATAGTATTGTTCATAATCTGCCATAAATTGACCTCATTTCCTTTATTTTTTCTCATTTTAACATTATCCGATAATGAAGTCAATGCATTTTTCGGCTATACCACTTTATTTTATGCTATTATTTTTCTGATATAACTTTTTGGCTTTTTTATATTTTATCTTATCCTATTCTATAAAAAATAGCAATATTAAATTTTTTCTAAAAATATTTTAAAATTTCTTTTTTAGTCTTGACATTTTATCTATCTATGTAGTACAATAGTTGATGTCAGTTCAAGAATATGCAGATGTGGCGGAACTGGCAGACGCACAGGACTTAAAATCCTGCGGTTGAATAAACCGTGCCGGTTCGATTCCGGCCATCTGCACCATTAAGGAGAGTTTTTCAAAAAACTCTCCTTATATTTTACAACTCGCTACATGTTGATTTTACTGCATTTTTAAGCAATTAAACTTTCTTCTCATATTCTGCATATTTATAAAAAACTTCTGCTATTGCATTACTTATTGCATTACTTTTTTATTTGTTATTCTGATTTTAATCTATCAGAAGAGGATAATAGATATGCATATATAAATATTCATCAAATTTGAGATAGTTTTAACTATCTCTTTTTTCGTACAGATATAATATTTCTTAAAACACAAAATCGACTAGAATTTTTTTACTGCTTAATGTTGAAATAAGTGAGATATTTTAGAATTTTATTTTCAATAATTAAAAAACTAGCTATGAAAAGCTAGTCAAATTATAAATAAATAATGTTTCTTGTATCATTTATTTTTCAAGATGTTACTAGATGCTTTATTATTTTTAAAATCTTTATATTTAATGGGATTATTGTTTTTCAGAATTATGTTTAAAGCATTTGTCAAATTATCTTTAAATAAATATTTAACAATTACTCTTACTAGTACAAATACTTCTGCAATTCCTCCCGTAATAAATAAATTAAATGTAGAATCTGAATAATTTAATACTCCACATCCTTTTAAAATGAATATTACTATTAAGGCTACTAATTGTATTGCCAATATAATAATTAGAATTATTGCATATTTTTCTTTCAGTTTTTGGTCTTTTTCAATATTGTTTGCAAACAACTCTAATATCTTGTCATTCATATCCCATTTCTTTGAAACTTCATCTATCTGTTTTGTTGGTTCTTTTTCTATTTTTGATACTTCTTCTGACTTATCAAAAAGTTTCATTACAATTTGATATTTATTTTCTTCTGTTCCTTTTGCAGGGTATTTCTTGCTCATAATAAGCCTAGTATGTCTAATCTTACTGTCATTGCTGAAACTGAAACATCAAATATTTGTGCTAATTCGTCTATAGTATTTTCATTACGAATTTTTTCTAAAAGCATTTTATTCATAAGTAGTGCCCCCGCAAAATAATCTACTTCTCTTTCTCTTGCTTTTTCTGCCTCTATTTCAATTTCATTTTTATTTTTTTCTACGGTTCTATACATAATGTCTATATGAACTTCTTCTCTTTTTAAAAATTCTTGATGTAAAAAATAATGTCCCAATTCATGTGCTACAGTAAATCTCTGTCTAACTTTTGCATCATTTTTATTTATTAGAATATCAAACTTGTTTTCAGTCTTATTATATCTAATGGCTCCTGATACTTTTTTATCTAAATCTCCTTCATATACTTTTATATCATTAGCATTTGCTATCTTTATTACATCTACTGGGATTTTATACATATCGTTATTTAAAAGTATACTAGAAGTAAGTTCTTCTATATTTTGATTTATCTTGCTCATGCAAACCCCTCCCTTAATATAATATATTCAATTATGTAGCTAATTTTACATTTATATTTTATCACAAGAAGTAATCATGTCAAGATATTTTTTAGTATTATTACATTTCGTCTTAATATTTTACTCTTGTTCTCTATATTAATCTATAATATAATTCAACATGAGTCAAATAAATTATTTAGGAGGACACATTAATGAAAGATATTATTTTATATATAATATATCCTATTGTAGTTTCTATACTTACGATTTTTATAAATAAGAAAATAGAAAAGATGGGAAAATTAAAGAAAGAGTTTTTTCTAAAATTTTGTGAGTTGCATTTAAAAATCTTTAGAAGCAATGCTTATCACTTTACTGATTTAAGGGAAGAAGACCAAAATGAATTTATAAATTTGATAATTGCAAATGAAAAATATGCAAAAGGAATACTATTAGAACTCTTTCGACATTTCATAATGAGTATTTCAACACCTACTGAAAATAACACTGAAGTAAATAGGATTTTTAATGAAATAACAGATTTTGTTTCTGATAAAATCTGGAAAAGAGAAAATAAGATATCTATACTAGAAAGTTATCACTATAATAAAAAGCTAAAAAGTAGGACTGAAGAAGATAAGGAAATATTTTATATTGAATCTGTTAGAAAAAATGATATAATTCCTTTCTCTGATAATATTGACTAATTACTTACTACATAAAAAAGAAAGCACTATCACTAGTGCTTTCTTTTCATATGAATTCATATATTTTATATAAATTTCAAATTATTTTTTGTTAACTAAATCTTTTAATGCTTTTCCAGCTTTGAATACAGGTGCTTTAGATGCAGGAATTTTGATTTCTTCTTTAGTTTGTGGGTTTCTTCCTTTTCTAGCAGCTCTTTTTCTTACTTCAAAAGATCCAAATCCAACTAATTGAACTTTGTCTCCTTTTACTAATGTGTCTGTTACAACGCTTGTGAATGCGTTTAATGCTGCTTCAGCATCTTTCTTTGTTGCTCCTGTCTTAGCTGCCATAGCTGCGATTAATTCTGATTTGTTCATTTCACATACCTCCTATAAGATTTTGAATATGTAGAACTTCTTCTACTAATATCATTATTCGGCATTCTTTTTCAAAATCCTTCTTTTTTCTTTTTATTTTTTTCTTTCAAACCTAGTTTTTTGTAAGTTTATACCATTTTTGTTTTCGAAACCCCGCTATTTCAGTGCTGTTCGGCGGTCGCCATAGAGCCTAGGCTTTTTGAAAAAATCATAAAACTTTTTGCCATATGGTATCATATGATACTCTTCCTCAGAAAAGACTTTTAATATTATTATCATTATAAAATATATAACGACCGCTATTCCTAGTGCTAATATTGTACTTATTTTATTGTTACCTAATTTTATTAATAATAATAGATATGATTGGTAAGATAGTATCCCCATAATTGTGACTGCTAAAAGCGGTTTTATCACAAACTTTCTATAATCTAATTTTAAGTTGATTTCTTTCTTTAAAATATTAAATTGAATGATAACCGAAATCATATGACAAACTGCTGTTGCAAATGCTGCCCCTGCTGTTCCCCCTAAAATAAATTTTGTTGGGTTAATTGGTATTAGTATTAAATTTAAAATTAGTTTAATCACAACACCTATTCCTAGACTGATAGCTGGTGTCATCATTTTTCCTAATCCATGTAAAGTTCCACATATAGTTTGCTCTAAAACAATAAAAATTATACTAAAACAGCTCACTTGATAAATAAAACTTCCAGAAGTAGCATTTGGAAATAATAACTCTAAGATTGGCTCTGCAAATAAAATCATTCCTACCATAAATGGTAATCCAATTAAAATAGTGACTAAAATAGAAAAAGAAATTCTTTTACGAATTGTTGGCATATCGCCTATTGCTTTTGCAGAAGAAATGGAAGGCACTAGCGCTGTGGAAAATGCCATATTAAAAGACATTGGAAGTGTTACCAAAGTATCTACCTTTCCACTTAAAATTCCATATTCAATTTTTGCTGCTTCTCCACTTAGGAATGTTTTTAATCCTCTTACTACGGTCATGGAATCTATATTTTTATTAATTGTTCCCATAATTCCTGTTAATGACATAGGAATGGAAACTGCTAAAATTTGTTTTAATGTCTTTCGTATTCTTGTTGGCTTATGATTTACTGTACTTTTAATTTCCCAAGCAATTTCTGTTTTAAAACTTTTATAATAGTGATATAAATATGCAAAACATAGCATTGTTGCTAATGTAGTAGCTAAATTGGCACCTGCTGCCATAATAGTGGTATCTACACCAGACATAATACTAATCATTTCTACTAACATAATAGAAAGAATTGTTTTAAAAAATTGTTCTAATGTTTGCGAATTTGCTGTTACTTTTAAGTTTTCCCTTCCATTAAAATATCCTTTAATAACACACGATATGGATACAAAAAAAATAGATGGTGATAGTGCCACTAAAGTTAATTCTGCTTCAGGAATTTGTAAAAACTCTTGACTAATCGTTTTTGCCCCTAAGAACAATATTAGACTGCAGACAAAGCCTAATATTCCAAATGTAATAAGTGCAATTTTAAAAATCTTATAAGCACCTTTATGGTCTCCTATAGCAACCTTTTCTGAGATTAGTTTTGATACTGCATTTGGTACACCTATTGAAGAAATAGTTAGAAACAAAGCATACACTTGAAACCCACTGCTATAAATTGCATTCCCTTTATCTCCAAATCCTTCTCGATTTGTTAAATATAACTTATAAATAACTCCTAATACTTTGACTAATATTTGTGATAGCATTAGGACAAAAACGCCTTTCATAAAGCTTTCTTTTTGCGCTCGTTTTTTTCTCATTTTTCCCTCTTTATAACCTATTCTTGTTTTATTTTATGCTTCTATTGTTTTATTTATAACGTACGTTTTTAACTATCAACTCTATTAGAAAAATGACTATCCTTAAACCAAATAACAAATTTCGCAAAAAGTCTTGTTTTTTTCATAGTTTTATAGGATAATATATATTGTATATAACTATAAGAAAGTGGTGAGCTTTTTGAAATTAATTGATAAATTTTTAAAGTGTTTAAAAACAGATAGAAATACTTTTATGACCTATATATTAACCCTAATTTCAGCTTATATTGTAATAGATAGAATTGTAGAATTACTTTTTATTATCTTTACAGGTGTAGCTTATTCTTATTGGGGTCCTATTCAATATTTCTTAGCATTAGCATGTTTAGCTTTCGCATTTTTATTTTCAGGACCATCCAAATTTGCTAAATCAGATGTTAATAAGTTAAGAATTTTCCATTCTTTTATTGTATGTTTTTATATTGTAGGTTTATCAGCAGTTGTACAATGGGTAAACCAAGCAGTATGGATAGGTTTATTATCTCTCCCTGGCTATACAGAATTTGCTCAGGAATTTTATTACCTATTTAGACCTGCTTTTACAGCTATTGGATTATATTTTCCTTTAGTTAGTTTTTATAAATTATTAAAATGGCTTCTATTTAAAATTAATGATACTAAAGATATCCGCGATTCTATTTTTGACTATGGTGGAATTGGATTAACTTCTGATAAAGAAGCACATGGTGTTTACACCTGTGAAGTCAAAGTGTGTGTGGATTCTGAAAGTGGTGTAGATGTTTGTATTCCAGAAAGTAAACGTTTTGAATCTTTCTTAATTGTAGGAGTTTCTGGTTCTGGTAAAACCACAATGGTTTATGAACCAATGCTTGCAAGAGATATTGAGAGAAAGTCTTTCTTTAAAGAAGTTTCTAAAGAAATGGGCTTTACAGCATTAAAAACAGGCTTAGCTACTTTAAATTGCCCGTATGATAACGAATACATTAATGAACATTTTAGTTTAGATATGTTAATACCAAATCCAGATAAATTAGATACTTACAAAGCTTATATGAAGAAAATGATTATTAACAGTTCTGGTGATAGAATTACGTATCGAAATATGGGTATTACTTATATTTCAGATGAACATGAATCAGTAGAAAAAATTAAAAAAGTAGCTGATAATTATCAAATTCCAGTTAATTTAATTGATCCTAACCGTTCAGATTCTCCAGGATTAAACCCATTTGTTTATGATGACCCTATCAAAACTGGTTTAACTATTTCTTCTGTGTTAAAAGGTTTGTTTATGCATAGTAGACCAGACACAGAACTTGCTTTTAGGGAAAATGAATCTATTCAGATTACTGAAAATTTATCTATTTTGTTAAAAGAAATGTACCCTGTTCTACATGATGGTTTGTTACCAAACTTGGAAGATTTATTGAATATGTTAACTGACTTTACTATTGTAGAAGATATGGTTGAACAAATGAAACAAATTCCTGAAAAGGCAGAACAGTATCGTATTTTAATTAAGTACTTTGAAAATAATTTCTATAAAACTGGTAAGAATTTATTTAATACGAAAAGATCTGTTACAACAGCCTCTTCTGTACTAGATAATTTACTAAGATACCCTGGTGTAAAAAATATTTTATGTAATAGATCTAATAATTTGAACTATGATAAAATTTTGGCTAATGGTGAAATTACATTATTATGTACTCGTAGAGGAGACTTAGGAGAAACTGCACATAAAGCATTTGGTTTATTCTTTATTTTATTAATGCAACAGTCTATCCTCTCTAGACCTGGAAACGACAGTAATCGTATTCCTCACTTTTTATATATTGATGATTTCCCAGCTTATATTTGTAAAGCTACTGAACCAATTTATACTCTATATAGAAAATTCAAAGTAGCTACAGTATTAGATTCTCAAAACTTATCACAGTTAAGAGGAGATGTATATACAGATATGAGAGGAGACTACTTTAAAGATTTAATTTTATCTAACACAGTTAATAAGTTTATCTTTGGTAATGCCACTCCAGAAGATGTTAAATGGTGGGAAACTGCAATGCAAGATAAAAGAGAATGGACTTTTAACAATACCTATAATACAGATAAAGTAGAATATGATCCTAAAAAAGGTAATATTGAATTCAAATGGAAACCTAACTATGCAGCTGGTAAAATTATGGCTTTAAAAGGTGGTCAAGTTATTTATAAAGTAAAGAAGACCAACGGACAAAGTTGGGTTAACAAAGGTAAAGTAGAGTCTATGGAGTCTAAATATAAGGATCCTCAAAAAATTAAGAAATATGATTTTTCTAAATTTACTAGTGGCATTTCAGATATAGAGTCTGCTGCTAGAAAAGCTTTAAAGAAAAACAGAGGTAACTATTCAGCGGCAACAGCAAGTAATAATAATTATAACATTGACCGTGAAATTGACCCTATTCAAACAGATACTTCTGATTCTAATTTCTTATTTAACAATGATGAAGCTATTGTAGTAAATTTCAAGAAGACTAAAAAAGAAGAGTAAAAAATAGCTCCCAGTATAAAACTGGGAGACTTTTTTATTTTTTAATGGCAAAGTGCTTATATGCCTAATAATTTCACTTCAATATTTTCCATTTTATATTTTTTCGTTTCTTCATCTAATTTGAATTCTACTAAAGTTTTTGCTAATGTTTCTTCATTTTGTCTTAAATCGGTAGTAAAGTATAATTTAATTTTTGCAATTTCTACTTGATTCATAACAATATTTTTAAATGTTTCTGCCATATGTTTTTCATCTTCACAAATTAAAATCAATTGTGGTAATTGCATATATCCAGAATCACCAGTTTGATAATTATCATAAAAATCTTTATATAATCGCATTTTATCTACCAATTTCTTTTCCCAATCCTCTTCTCTACGAATTACCTCAAAAACAAATTGAATAGACTTATTATTTTTAGTTAATGTAACACTTCCTCCACTTGCTTTAAATGTTTTTCCTGCCATTTTTGCAGTAAATGCTGGTTTTGGCATATACGAATCAAATGCTTTTACCTTTCTTAAATATGCTATCATAGTTTGGTTTCCAGCTAATCTCTTCTTAATCATAGGAACTGGTTTTGTGTTATCTGTTGGTTGCCAATTTGATTCAATATTACGAGAATTAAGTAGATATTTTCCCATCTTTTCTAAACAATAAATACGATAAATTCCTTTTCCGTCTTCAGAGTCAAAATAATATCTTGTCAAAATTTTCGTTTTTACTAATTGTTCTAACTTCATATTTAGTTTATCTTGTGAACCAACTTCAATTCCCTTCCATTCTAGCATTTGTAGTAATTGTCTTGAAGTAATAAACTCAAATTCATTCACTAACTCCATAATAGCAAAGTGTAAATCATTAATATGCCCTATATTAATTCTATGTATAATTTGGTTCATGGACACATAGCCATCTTTTCCGTCAAATACTTTTAATTCACCTGGGCGAACTGCAAACGGTGATACCGTTGCTTTTATCTCATTATCTTCTACCATATTTTTTTCCTCCAAACTCATTGTAACATATATCTTAAGATTTGTCCAACTTCTTCTTCTTTTAAATATCTCCATTGTCCTAATTTCAAATCTTTTACATTGAGATTCCCTATTTTGCTTCTATGTAAGGCTAATACTTTTCTTCCTACCGCTTCACACATACGCCTTACTTGTCTATTTTTCCCCTCATGAATAGTAATTTCCAGCCTAGAAATATCTTTTTCGCTATCTATTTTCATAATTCTTACTTGTGCTGGTTTTGTAACATACTCACCAATATCTACACCTTGTTTTAATTGTTCTACCTCAGATTCAGCGATAGTCCCTTTTACTGTCACTTGATATGTTTTAGTTATTTCATGTTTTGGATGCGTTATCTTATATACAAATTCTCCATCATTGCTTAAAATCAAAGCTCCTGAAGTATACATATCTAATCTTCCTACAGGCACAACAGAAGTTTTGATCCTCTTGCCATGTTCCTTCAACAATTCCATAACAGTTGGTCTATTAAATTGATCTTTTACTGTTGTAACATAACCAATGGGTTTGTTTAATAAAATATATACTTTTTCTATCTGATTTGAGACTAGTTTATCTTCATAGCATATTTCATCTTTTTCAGGGTCTATTTTTGTCCCAAGCTCTGTTATGACTTGTCCATTGACTTTGACTTTTCCTTGCAAAATCTTTTCTTCTGCTTTTCGTCTAGAACAAATCCCTTGATTGGCTAAGAATTTTTGTAAACGTTCTTCCATTTCTATTTTCCTCTATTTCTTAAGTCTGATACTATATTTGCAAAATACTCTGGCAAAGGCGCTTCTAAACACATATCTTTCTCTGTAATAGGATGCTTAAATTCTAACCTATGCGCATGTAGCATTTGTCCTTCTATGTTAAATTCATTCTTTCCATTAGAATATACCATATCTCCTACTACTGGGTGTCCTATTTCTGCCATGTGTACCCTAATTTGATGTGTTCTTCCAGTTTCGATTTTAACTTCTAAGTAGGTATACTTCTCAAATCTTTCTAGCACTTTAAAATGAGTAATCGCTTCTTTTCCCTTTGGTGTTACTGCCATTTTTTTACGGTCTTTGTTACTTCTTCCTATTGGCATTTTAATGGTTGCTTCATTTTCTGGTACGATTCCTTTTACTAAAGCTAAATAGGTCTTTTTTACTTCTCTATTTTGAATTTGCTCACTAATTCGCAAATGTGCTTTATCATTTTTGGCAACAATTAATAGTCCTGATGTATCTTTATCTAAGCGGTGTACAATACCTGGTCTTAGTTCTCCTCCAATTCCTGATAATTTTCCTTTACAATGTGCCATTATCGCATTGACTAAAGTACCATCTGGGTTTCCTGCTGCAGGATGTACTACCATTCCTTTTGCTTTATTAATTACTATGATATCTTCATCTTCATATACAACATCTAATGGGAGTTCTTGTGGTTGTAACCCTATTTCTTTCACTTCTGGCACTTGAATAGTCACTACATCTCCTACTTGTGTCAAATAAGAAGATTTCGTTGCCTTACCATTTACTAAAATGTTTTCTTCTTCTATCAATCTTTGAACAGCTACACGAGATATTCCCTGCTTTTCTGCTATATATTTATCAATTCGTTGTCCGCTTTCTTCTACAATCAATTTTGTCTCCTCTTAATTATCAATTATTCTTTCATAAACTACGAAGTAATCGTCTGAATACAATTCTATATATTTGTCATCTCTTGATAAAAACATATTTAATTTTGTGTTTTTACCAATAATAACATGTGTAATATCATATTTTACCATTTTATCTTCATAATAGGTACTAATATTAGAAACATTAATATAATCTGAAAAGATATCTCTTCCTTCCCATTTTCCCTCTTCATTTTTAGTTCCATTAAACTCTGGCGCATATAAATCTGCTCTAGAGTCAATAAAGACTGGAATTCCACGATAAAGCAAATAACTTCCATAATTATATTCATTAAATAGTCGTATATTATTAATATCTAGATTTTCTAGAATAAAGTCAGAAGCTTGTACAGGATAAGATCTTTCATTCACAAAATGGTCTCTTTCTTTTCCACGATATAGTAAAATACTCAACAAAATCACTATTAGAACAGTAAATATTCTTCCTAAAATAGTAGTTGCAAATTCTACTACTGCCTTTGTACCATTTTTGTCATATTTTTCAATTAATGCCGCTATTAACTTGGCAAAAATGAAGCCTCCCATAATAGCAAACAAAGCAGTTTGCCTTCTAGACATCAAGCTTAATATTGTAAGTCCACCTATCATAAAGAAATCACTTAAACTTGCTTTTGTATCTGTGAAAATTAGTAAAAGTATATATACTATAAATGTAATTAGCATTGCCCTGTTGTTAATCAACACTAATGGCTGATGTTCACTAATATTTTGTGTTGTATTTCCTTGCATAGTTTTAACAAGGTATGTATATGGCACTTCTCCTAATGGTGTTAAAAGTCCTGTAAAAATGCATATAATCATAATAATGATTAGCCATTTTACTGCTGGCTTTTTTTCAAAAATGACTTTATAAGGTCTTTCTCTTCTTTTCTTTGTATTTTCTTCTGATTTTTCTTTGTCTAATTGTAATTGAGCAAGCTTGCCTTCTTGTTTCTCAATGGCGTCTTTTTCGCCTTTTTTAATCAATTTTTCTAATTTAGCTTTATTTATTTTCATAGCAAACCAATAATATAATTTAGTATCACATGTAAGAGCTAGTATATATTCTGCAATGTATGGTAAGTATAATACAAAATAAAATGGCCATACTGCGCAATGTAAGTTAGCAAGTAGAGTTGGAATAATCACTAAATAAACTGCGTATCTCTTCTTTTTGGTTTGAATAAACTGTTCTATAAACAAAATTGTGAGTGCAAATAGAATATAAGTTACAAGTTGTGCCCTTGCTGTGATAAAGTCTTTCAATAGATACATAATAACCATAGCAATAAAAAAGCTAACTAATGGATTTTTGCATAGTTTATTTAAAATGTAATAAATCAGCACTCCTAGTGTCATCGCCAAAAGAATAGTTGCTATATAGATTGCTGCTAACCCTCCAATTCCCACAGTTTCTCCTAATTGGTAAACTAGATAAGTTGCTACATCATATCCCCAATGAGGATAAGTATATGGCAAGTCCTCATGCCAAGAGAATGGGTCCTGCATATCAATATTCCCAGTTTCGATAATGTGTTTTCCAATGGTAATGCTATAATAAGTATCATTTTGGAAAGTAACTGGTGTTAATGCAAAGCAAAAAATTAAAATACAAAATATTGCTAACACATGAAATTTTATTTTTGTTTTTTCTGACATTGTTTACGCTCCTTTTATATAAATTAGCAATTCTGCTAATTCTATGTGCTCTAATTTCTATATATCAAATTCTGCATAAATAGGGTTATGGTCTGATAACCCATTTGCTTCAATCGTTTCATACTTGTTTAGTCTAATTCCTTTTGAATAAAAAATGGTATCAATACATCCTTTCCCTAATTTAGAGAACCATGTATCTTTTTTATTTGGTACTTGCTCTAGGGTTTGTTTTAGTATTTCATATTCTTCATAAGCTTCAGCCTCTTCAAAGATATATTTACCTTTTCCAAGCCTTGTAACACCTACATTAAAGTCTCCCCCTATTATCACAAGTTCATTTTTATCTATTTTACGAAGAATTCTATTCATTTCCTTTGCTGCTAATACTCTTTCGTCTGCATAGGTAGATAAGTGCACTGAAAATAGATTAATCTTGGTAGTTCCAAAAGAAATTTGATTACATAATATTCCTCTTTGTTCGTGGTTGATATCGGTTAGTGGCATTAAATAGTTGGTAGAAAATGCAATTGGAAATCTACTAATAATTCCATCTCCATAATATCCATCTGCTATTGTGATATTGCTTTCCATTGAACAATAGGGTAGTCTTAACTGTTTGCTAAATTCACGAATTTGATTCGTCTCACCCACTCTTTTAGTATACATGTCTATTTCTTGTAAAAATACAATGTCTGGTTGATATTCTTTAATTAAATTTGCCTGCCTAATAATGTCTACTTGTTCGTCCATTCCTTTTCCGTGTGCAACATTGAAAGTAATTATTTTTAATATCATATTTGCACCTTCTTTCTAGTGGCTATTATATCAAATCCCTGTACTTTAAACAAGGGAATGTTTAAGAATTATCGTTAAAAATGCCAAACTACATTTTGTAGTTTGGCGGGTGGTCTATGAAATCTATTTTCTATAAATTCTAATACTATTTAGCACTGTAATTAATGTCACTCCAACATCTGCAAAAACAGCTAGCCAAATTGGGGCATATCCCGCTACTCCTAAAATAAGTACCACTAATTTAGTAAGAAGAGAAAACAACATGTTAAAATAGATAATTCTCATACTAGATTTTGCGGTTTTAATGATATTAGGAAGTATCGCAATTTGATTAGAAATTAGGATACTATCTGCTGTGTTACTTGCAATTTGTGCACCTTCTCCCATAGAAACGCTAAAGTCGGAGTTAGCTAAAACTGGACTATCATTGATACCATCTCCTACGAAAATAACTTTACTGTTCTTCTTAAACTCCTCTACTTTTTCTAATTTTTCTTTTGGGAGTAGACTAGCATATACCTCTATTTCTCCAATTTTTTGTGATATT
This sequence comes from uncultured Clostridia bacterium, assembly GCA_910589185.1. Classification (GTDB taxonomy): domain Bacteria; phylum Bacillota; class Clostridia; order TANB77; family CAG-508; genus CAG-273. The sequence continues at coordinate 42,475 of CAJUSU010000004.1, read as the reverse complement.
TCTTCTGCTTTTTCTAAGCCATCTCCTGTTAACATCACAATTTTATGAATGCCTATTTTCTCCAAATTAGCTTTCAAATTTTCTACACCTTTTCTAATCTCCTCTTTGAGTGTAATATATCCATATAGTTTTCCGTCTACTGCTAGATAAATTCCCTTTTTATCTAAATCCTCTGGATAAGAAACTTGATATTGGTCTAATAACTTTTGATTTCCAAAAAGAACTTGCTTTCCTTGTATTACTCCTTTGATACCATATCCTGCAATTTCTTCTTGTTCTGCTACATCTTGCAATAGCTCTTCTTTTTCCCACCCTTGCTTTTGTACTTCATTTTCTATACTGGTAGCAATTGGATGGTTTGATAAATGTTCTAAGCTATATAAGTAAGAAAGGAATTCCTTTTTCTTTTCACTTTCAGATATCTCATCTATTACCATTTTGCCTGTTGTGATAGTTCCTGTTTTATCAAAGCAGATTGTTCTTGCCTTCGCTAATGCCTCTATATGTTTTGTTCCCTTTACTAATAGTCCCTTCTTGGATAGTACTCCTACACAAGAGAAGAATGCTAGCGGAATAGAAATAACAATACTGCATGGACAAGAAGCTACTAGAAATACTAACGCCCTTGTTATCCAAGTTCTAGCATCTAATCCTATTAAGATAGGAATGATACTAATAGCTAAGGCTAAAACCATAACAGTTGGTGTATAAATTCTAGAAAACTTCGTAATGAACTTTTCTGTCTTTCCCTTGTTATTGGTTGCTTCATATACCAAATCTATAATTTGTGAAGCAGTAGAGTCCTTGTATTTCCTGATTACCTCCGCTGTTAAACTTCCATTCAAATTGCTATTTCCTGACAAAATCTCTTGCCCTTCTGTCACAGCTATTGGCTCACTTTCCCCTGTTAGTCTAGAAGTGTCTAATGTGGATTTTCCAGATAAAACTTTGCTATCCACTGGTACCATTTCTCCTGGCTTAATTAAGATTTTATCTCCTACTTTTAAGTCCTCTACTGGCACTACCACAACTTCATTTCCTTGATAGAGATTTGCAGTGTCTGTTTTCATGTCTACTATTGTTTCAATATGTCTATTTGATTTTGCTACCGCCATGTCTTCAATAAATTCACCTAAAGAAAATAGCAGTACGACTAAACAAGCTTCTCTAAAATCTCCTAGACAACATGCTGCAATAACTGCAATTGTCATTAAAGTATCTTCTTCAAATCTAAAATGAAAGATATTCTTTATTCCTTCTAAAAATAGTTCATAACCTGATATGAAAAGAGTAAGAACATAAAAAACTATTTTAACACCTTCTGGAAGAATAGGAATAAAAGTGATTAAAAACGTGGCAACTGCTACTACATATAGGATAATTTCTTTTTTCTTATCTTCCTTTTCTTCTAATATTTCTTCTTTTGTGTGATGATGTTCTGTGCAATGTCCATGATTACAAGCCATGCCTATTTCCTCCCTTCTATTTTTCTTCTCTCATATGTGCAATTGCAATTTTAATAATGCTTTCTATATGATTATCTTCTAAGCTATAAAATACTTGCTTTCCTTCTTTTCTATATTTTACAAGCTTACTTCCCCTTAATAGTTGTAATTGATGTGATACTGCTGATTGGTTTAGATTTAACAATTCGCACAAATCACATACGCAAAGTTCGGTATTTAATAAGCTACAAATAATTCTAAGTCTTGTTTCGTCACTAAATAATTTAAACATTTCTGATAAAGTTAGCATTTCTTCTCTTGGAATTTTATTCACTTCTACCTCATGAATTTTAGCTAGATGTGGGCAATTTTCTTGACATACAAATTCTTCTTGCATTGTTCTTCCTCCTCTATATATTATATATGATTACTTGTTCATATATTCATGATATGCTTATTTTTGTTTTTTGTCAATAGATTTTTGGAATTTTCGCAAAGAAAAAATCTCTATCTAATGATAAAGATTTTTTCTAACTTTGTTTATTTTATTATCCATTAATTTGTTTTGCTACTTCTTCAGCAAAGTTTTCTTCTCTTTTTTGTAATCCTTCACCTTTTTCAAATCTTGCAAATCTAACAATTTTTGCTCCTTTAGATTCTACTAATTTTCCAACTGTTTGGTCTGGATCTTTTACGAAGTCTTGTTCTACTAAGCAGATTTCACCATAGAATTTATTAATTCTACCTTGTACAATTTTTTCAGCAACTGCTTCTGGTTTTCCTTCATTTACTGCTTGTGCTTTTAAAATTTCCATTTCATGTGCTACTCTGTCAGCTGGAACAGCTTCTCTATCTAAGTATTCAGGTCTAGCTGCTGCAATTTGCATACAAACATCTTTTGCAAGCTCTGTATTTCCGTTTTCCATTTCTACTAAAACGCCAATTTTTCCATCTCCATGGATATAGCTTTCTACTAAACCATTGCTTTCAAATCTTTCAAATCTACGAATTGACATATTTTCACCGATTGTAGCAATTTTGTTTGTTAATACATCTTGAATAGTCTTGTCTGTTTCAACCATAGATGTTTGTGCTAATAATTCTTCTACTGTAGCTGGATTTTTTTCTGCAACTTGTTTTGCAATATCTGCTACAAAGTTTCTAAATTCTTCGTTTTTAGCAACGAAGTCTGTTTCTGCATTTACTTCTACTACTGCTCCTACTTTTTGGTCAGCAGTTACATAAGTTGTAACTAATCCTTCAGCTGCAATTCTGTCTGATTTCTTAGCAGCTTTTGCAATTCCTCTTTCACGTAAAAGTTCAATTGCTTTTTCTTCATCTCCGTTAGTTTCTGTTAATACTTTTTTGCAGTCCATCATTCCTGCACCTGTTTTTTCTCTTAATTGTTTTACTAATTCAGCAGTAATCATTTTTTAATCCTCCTCTATTTTTTTCTTAGTTCTAGGAAAGTGCTAGAACCTAATTTATAAAAAGGATGTACCTTTTCTCCTAGTATATCAGGATAAGACACATCCTTGTATTTATATTATTCAGCTGTTTCTTGTGTAGCTTCTTCAGCTACAACTTCTTCCATATCTGTTGGTTCTTCTGCTACTTCTTCACTTTCCATAGCTTCTTCAACCATTTCCATAGATTCACCTTGTCTTCCTTCGATAACAGCATTTGCCATGCAATCTGCAATTAACTTAACTGCACGAATAGCATCATCATTTCCTGGAATAGCATAATCTACATCTTCTGGATTACAGTTAGTATCTACTAAACCAATCACTGGAATTCCTAATTTTCTAGCTTCTAAGATTCCAATTCTTTCTTTTTTAGGATCTACAATAAACATAACTCCTGGAATTTCAGTCATTTCTTTAATTCCACCAAGGTTTTTCTCTAATTTTTCCATTTCTTTCTTTAAAAGAATAACCTCTTTTTTAGGTAATACATCGAAAGTACCATCTTCTTGCATTGTTTCAAGTTCAATTAATCTTCCGATTCTTCTTCTAATTGTTGCGAAGTTTGTTAATGTACCACCTAGCCATCTTTGATTGACATAGTACATACCGCATTTTTCAGCAGCTTCTTTCATACAATCTTGTGCTTGTTTTTTCGTTCCTACAAATAGAACTGTTTTTCCTGCTTCTGCTTGTTCTTTTAAGAAAGCATATGCTTCGTCTAATTTTTTAGATGTCTTTTGTAAGTCGATAATGTGGATACCATTTCTGGCTTGGAAAATATATTCAGCCATTTTAGGGTCCCATCTTCTGGTTTGATGTCCAAAATGAACACCAGCTTCTAGTAATTGTTTCATTGCAACTACTGCCATAATTCTTTTCCTCCTTTTAGTTTGTTCCTCCACGATTGCTCAAACACCTTAGAAAACTTATTTTTGATAAGCACTTTTCCTCGGCTCACAATGTGTGTGTATTTTTCAACGAGTGTTATTATATCACAGAATGTAGCTAAAATGCAAGAGTTTTTGTAAATTTCGTAAATATATCTTATAATCTACAAGTATAATGCTACTCGAAACCCATAGTAGGTATTTGTCCCCTCTGGCTTGTAGTTATAACGGTAAGAAGATGGATTAAAATTCCCATCGTTATGGTAATCGCCTCCACGGACTACTCTGTAATCTGTATTATAGGCCTCCATAGTCCATTCATAAACATTTCCTGCCATATCATAGATGTGTTTTTGCTGGTATGCAGTATTACTTCCAGTCGTAGCTATATTTCCTGCATAATTTCCTTTATCCGTACTATCTTTTACATATCCTGTTGCTGTTCCACCTATATACTTAGAATCAATAAAATTTAATGTTGCATCCCATTGTACTCCATAACATAGTGTACTTGTTACTTTATGATGTGTATCACTTGTTGGATACATACTTCTAGCAACTTTTACAGCTCCATTAGCCTTATCATTTCCAACTAAATTATCGGATGCTTCTACTACGGTTGTTCCTCCCCAAGGTATCCAATTCCATACTCCTACTCCTTTTTTGCTTACTGGCTTTACCGTTCCATCCTGCGTTTGTTTATTAATATCTTCAGTAGTTGTAGAAACTGTAGTCCCTGCTATACCCGCTTCAAAACGGGCAATGTAGAAACCTCCATTTTCTTTTACACTTTTATACATCTCCATGCTTTCAGCAGTTCCTGCTACGCTATTAGAGTTATTTGGTTTTCCAGGTGACCCCGCTGTCGCAGTATCGCCTGCTTCTCGAGATGGGTTCGAATCTTCGCTTAGTTTAGTGTCTAAACTTCCTTTATAATATCCTTCAATCAAATGAAATTTGCTATAATCTTCTACTGGTATCCATACAAATTGATTTCCATGTTTACTATTATCTAAATCATCATCTTTCTCATCAGATATAACAAGCCCATCTCTTACTGTATTTTTATCCTCTGGATTTATCTTACTATCTCCCACTACATAAAACCCGCTAGGAATAGGCGCTTTATCTCCATTACGGTCTGTATATTCTGTTTTAGTTTCTGTTGAACCTTCACTGCTATTTCCACCAATGTATTGATTAACCATATTATCTAAATTATTAAAGTATTCTTGTTCATTTTTTATCGCTTGATCTGTCTTATCTTTAGCTTCTTGTGCCTTTTTGAATATACTATTTTCCCCCATGGTATACATGATAGTGATTCCTGCTAAGATTAATAATACTACTATTGTTACTACTAATGCTACTAAAGTTATACCTGTTGTATTTTTTATTTTTTTGTTTCATTTAATATATTTCCTCCTTTTTCTTTAGTATTTCCATTTTCTACTATTTTTATGCACTTTCTCCTGTTCTACATACACTATAGATACCGTTTTATTTGTATTATAGTTATAACATATCGTTTTAAAATGTGTCAATATTTGTCATACTGTTTTTCCCCATATTTTATTCTAAGCCCATTTTTACTTGCTATTTGGAAGTTTTTGGTATACAATAAGAGAGTAAATTATGGCAAAGGAGATTTGGAATGAGCAAATACAAAGATAAGCTATACGAAGGAGAAATATTACGAGATTTTAGAGAATTAGTAGCACGCTATGAAAATCGCTTTAGCAGTAAACCTGCTTTTATTTATAAGAAAGAACCAAAAGCTACTGAGCATGTTTCTATTCTATATAGTCAATTTGTACAAGATATCAAGAGTTTAGCTACCTCTCTTTTAGACATGGAACTAGAGAATAAGAAAGTAGCTTTAATTGCTCCTAATCGTTATGAATGGTGTGTTAGCTATTTAGCTGTTACAACAGCTAATATTACGATTATTCCTTTAGATAAATCTTTGCCTAATAATGAGATTAAAAGTTTGATTATCAGAAGTAAAGCAGACGCTGTTATTTTTGATCATAAATATCTTCCTATATTTGAAGAAATTAATGCTGAAAATAGTTCTTCTTTAACACAATATATTTGCATGGATGATATCTCAAGTACCAATATTTCTTCTAACCACTTTTTCACATATTCCTCTCTTGTAGAAAAGGGAAGAAAGCTATATTTATCTGGAAATATGTGTTATGAAGATATTAGCTTAGATCCTGATAAAGCTTCTATTTTACTTTTCACTTCTGGAACCACTGCTATTTCAAAATGTGTAGGCTTATCTCAAGCTAATATTTGTAGTGATATTTATGCTTTATCACAAATGACGGATATTCGAAAAGAAGATGTCTTTCTTTCTTTTTTACCTTTGCACCACACGTTTGAGTCTACTTGCACCTTTTTATATGGTACTTCATGTGGTATTACAGTTGCTTTTTGTGATGGTTTAAAATATGTTCAAAAGAACTTAATAGAATTCCAAATTACTGGATTTGTAGGCGTTCCCTTAATGCTTGAAGTGATGTACAAAAAGATTGAAAAAGGAGTAGCAGAGCAAGGTAAAACAAAGTTAGTGAAAATAATGAGAAAAGTTTGCAATTTCTTATTAAAGTTTGGTATCGATATTAGAAGTAAAGTGTTTAAACAGATTTTGAATCAATTTGGTGGCAAACTTCATACCTTAATTGCAGGTGGGGCTCCTATGAATAAAGAAACTGTACAAGGCTTTGTGGATTTAGGTATTAATCTATTACAAGGCTATGGTTTGACTGAAACATCTCCTGTTGTTGCAGGTGAAAACGATAAATTCAAACGTGCTGGCAGTGTAGGTTTTCCTCTTCCGGGTATTACTGTACAAATTGCTCATCCCGACCAAGACGGAATTGGCGAAATCATGGTAAAAGGTCCTACTGTTATGAAAGGATATATTGATAATGAAGAGGCAACTAAAGAGGTATTAAAAGACGGATGGTTTTATACTGGTGATTTAGGTAGATTTGATAAAGACGGTTTTCTTTTTATTACTGGTAGAAAAAAAGATGTCATTGTTTTGAAAAATGGAAAGAATATTTTTCCAGAAGAATTAGAAATCTTGATTAATAGCCTACCTTATGTATCTGAAAGTATTGTTTATGGCAAACCTGCTAAAGATAATGATTTAATGATTTGTAGTAAAATTGTATATAATCCTGAAACAATAAAAGAGTTATATCCTGGTATGTTAGATTACAAAGATATTATTTGGAAAGATGTAAAAGAAAAAATTAATCATTCTATGCCTGCTTATAAGGCAATTCGTGAGATTATTGTGACAGAGGAACCTTTGATTAAGACGACTACTCAAAAGATTAAAAGACATGAGGAGTTGAAAAGGATTCTAGGGGACTAAAAAGTCCCCTAATCATTACTACACATATGCTTTCTTGTCATTTCTAGTAAGTCCAAAGGAGTAAAACCTATAATTTGTGTTTTTGAACGGTCTTTTTTTAATGCTTCTTCTAAAGTTTCTAAAATTTTTTGCTTTGTCTCTTGTTTTTCCATATCGATATAGTCAATAATAACAATACCTCCAATGTCACGCAGACGTAATTGCTTTGCTATTTCTATGCTTGCTTCTTTATTGACTGTGTATACTGTTTGTTCTAAGTCTTTATTGCCTATGTATTTTCCTGAATTGACGTCAATTGCTGTTAATGCTTCTGTCTTATCAATGGTAATAAATCCTCCACATTTTAACCAGATTTTACGGCTATTTGCCTTTTCTATCTGCTCTTCAATGTCATATATACTTAAGATATTTTCATTTTGTTGCAACTCTAATTTAACCTTACTTTGAAGTCCTGTATCTTTCAAAAATTGTGCTACTTCTTTTGCTATTCCTTCCTGATTAGTCACAATTCTTATTAATTCATGGTCTACTAAATCTGTTAGAATTTTTCCAACAATTCCATCATTTTGATAGAGTAATGCTGGTTCGAATTTTTCATTCTTTTCTAATTCCTGAGCTCTCTTTTGAATTTTCTTATATTCCTGAATTACTTTTTGAATATCTTGTTCAACTAACTCTTTCGACCTTCCTTGTGCTGAAGTTCTTACAATTACTCCATATCCTTTTGGTAAACTATTCTTTACAATATCCAAAAGTCTTTTCTTCTCTGCTTCTTTTTCTATCTTTTTAGAAATGGTAATAAATTCTGTTTCAGGCATTAATACAATAAATCTTCCTGGTAAACTAATATGAGTAGAGACTCTTGCTCCTTTTTTATTTGTGCTATCTCTTTTTACCTGTACTAAAATTGGCATGCTTGAGCGAATATAGTTTTTGATATCATACTTACTTAATGTTTCATTCTTGTTGCCTGTTTCATTGCTTGCCTTTGGAATAACATCTTTAATATGAATAAAGGTATTTTTTTCTGTTCCAATATCTACAAATGCTGCTTGCATACCTAAAAGGACATTCTCTACTTTTCCTAAATAGATATTACCTTCTAAACGCTCTTGTCCTATTTTTTCTTCATACTTTTCTACCAATTTTCCATTTTCTACTAAAGCTACTATTTTATTCTTTTCTTTGTCTTGATTTATGATGATTTCTTGCATGTTTGCTCCTTCTTAGTTAAACTTATTCATTGCATTATCTATTCCATTTTTTAGGAATTCTTCTACTGCATCTGCTGCTTTATCAATTCCTACTTTTAACTTTTCATAAGTTTCTTCTTCTACTTGTCCTATCACATAATCAATAGCATCATATTCATCTACTGGCTTTCCAATTCCTACTCGAATTCTTGGAAAGTCCTCTGATACTAACTCATGTACTACTGACTTTGCTCCATTATGAGTCCCTGGTCCACCTTTTTTACGTAATTTAATAGAGCCTATCTCTACATCCATATCATCATAAATGACTAGTACATTCTCTATTGGAATTTTATAAAAGTCCATAAATGTTTTGATACATTGTCCACTTAAATTCATAAAAGTTTGTGGTTTCAATAGAATCACTTTTTCTTCTTCTACGATACCACTCCCATAAATCCCATTGAATTTTGTTCTAGATAGCTCTATTTCTTGTCTTTTGGCTATTTCATTAATTACATCAAATCCCATATTATGTCTAGTTCTACTATATTCTGGCTCTGGGTTTCCTAATCCTACTATTAAGTACATTTTCCTTACCTCTGTTTATATTATAACGTGAACTGCTTACAGTGTCAACGAAATTTTCATTAAAAAAATAGTCCTTTTGGACTATTTTACATATTTCGCTCTTTTTAAAATAGCTTTCATTATTTGTTTAGACATATTCTTCATGCTTTCTGTTGTCTTTAATAGATGTGACATATTTTCAATTTTGCCTATATTTACTTCTGCTGTTGTTAATTTTAAATTCATGATGTCTATTACAATTCCTATATCTACACCATAGTCTTTTTCAAATTCTAATTTCTCTAGAATGCTCTTCTTACTTGCAATCATTCCACTAAGTGGTTCTGCAAATGGATACATTTGTGGGAATAAGATTTCCAACAATGGCTTTGTTGCAATTTCTGTCACTAAGCCTCCCTTTGTTCTTTCAAATGTAGACTTCACAAAATCTATATTATCTTCTACAATCGGATCTACTAATAAATGAATTAAGTTTTTGTTATAGTCTGTAATGTCTGCATCTAGAAATACTACTATTTCATTGTTAGCAGCCTTTAATCCTTCTTCCATTGCATATCCTTTTCCTTTTTGATTGCAATATACTACTTTAGCACCCTTATCAGCAGCTACTTTAGATGTATTATCTGTACAACAATTATTGACAACAATTATTTCACAGTCTATGTTACTTTGTTTTACAATATCAATTACTTGTCCTATTGTTTTTTCTTCATTATATGCTGGTATGATAACACTTACAGCCTTCATATTTAATCTCCTTTTTATGCCTTCTATATTTTCCTTTTACTTTGTTTCATTTACAGAAATGAAACATTTTATAGTACATATTTACGTACCTCACAGTTTTTTAACGTAAGTGGTAATAAATGTTCAAAATCTAAGATTTCAGGTTCTCCGTTAAAGTAGCATTCGATTGGCTGCGAAACTGCCCCATGAGTAACTAATACTATTATCTTATCTTTATATTTTTTCGTAATCTTATCTAAAAACTTGTAAATTCTTTTAAATAATTCTCGAATCGGCTCTATATGTTCTTTATCATAATTTTTTTGATAGTCTAGCATCATTTGGATATTCCAGTCTGGTCTATTAGCTTTTCCTTCCATCTCACCAAAATATCTTTCTATTAAGCAAGGCTCTATGGAAAATTCTACTCCTGTAACTTCGCTAATATACTCGGCTGTTTGTATAGCTCTTTTTAATGGAGATACTAGTATTACATCTGGTTTTATTTTTTGAAACTTAGTAGCTGTTTGCTTTGCTTGTTGTATTCCAATTTCATTTAGTTCCGTATCTATATGTCCTTGAAAAACATTTTTAACATTCCAATCTGTTTGTCCATGTCTTACTACATATATTTCCATCGTTTTCCCTCTCCGAGCGATTATATCATATTCATCTTTTATTGTCAATTTCCATTTCCATTTCTTCTAATAATTCCTTTAGTCCTCTATCTATTCTAACTAACAATCTAGATTTTTGTTCTTCAATTCTTTTTAGTAAATATGCTTTATCATTCGGATTTATTTTATCCTTTAATTTTAAAAGAGTTTCAATGCAATTTACAGTTTCTCTACTTTGCTTAAAATGTTTCTCATAATTCGTAAATCTACTAGAAGAACTATCTTCTCTGTTACGTGTATAATAGTATGTAACATAATCTGCTATTTTATAATCTTTCGCTAAAGAAATTCCCCAAAATGCAAAAGCAACATCTTCATACGAATAGCAATTATCCTGAAAATGAATCTCATTTTCTTTAATCAATCTTGTACTCCAGCAAATACTCCAAACATTGATAAATTTGTTTTCACTAAGTCTGAACTTTTTGGTTGAATTTGCTTCATTTGGTATAAACAAAAATTCTTCACCAATAAACTGGAATCCCATATATATAATATCTGGTGAGTCTTTACCAATTGTATTATTTAACTTCTCTAAAACATCATTTGAGGAAAAAGTATCATCTGAGTCCAAAAATAAAATATATTCTCCACTAGCATTAGCAATTCCTATGTTTCTAGCACTGCCTGGTCCAGAATTCTTCTCTGTATGAAATACTTTTATATCTGAAAAAGTATTTAAAACACTTTCTGTTAATCCATTATCAGATGAACAATCATCTACTACTATGATTTCATAATCTTTAAATGTTTGTGACAATACACTATTAATACATGAGCTAATATAACTTCCTGTATTATATGATGGTATAATAACACTAAACCTTGTTCCCATAAATATCTCCTATATTTAATTTTTCAATTTCTAAATATAAAGTGATTATAATATATCATATTATATTTTTTATGTCAATCTTTTTAATCCTCTATCTCCCTAAGAAATACAAGCTTAAACATTTCTTAATATTTAGTCTTCTTTCTTTATAGTTTTGGATATTCTTCATACATGTTTTCATTTGAATTTTAATTTCAAAATAAGTTCTCCACCTTATATTCCTTCTCTAACTTCTCATTAAAATATAAACTACTCACTAAATTTAACTCTTGCAAGTTTTCCTCTGAAATTTGGAAAGAGAATATTTTTTTAGGGTCTGCTAATATAATGTATTGCATAGCCGTTTTCGTAGAATCTGATATTCTAATTGCACCCTTATCTACCTTGCTACAAGCTTCACATTTAAAACCATTGTCTCTAATACTAAAATGCGTGATATTTTCTTGTGCTTTGCAAGTTGTACAAGTTTTGATTTGCGGGGTAAAGCCTAATAAGCATAGTAGTCTTAGCTTAAATACAGAAAGGATAAAGTCTAAATCTTTATCTGTTTCTGATATCATGTATAAAGTATTTAAAAAGAGTTGTAAAATGCGATATGTATTTTGGTTTTCATCTGTTACATCATTAATAATTTTAGTAACATGCACTGCATATTTTAATTTATCTAAATCTGTTCGAATAGGATAAAAAAGTTCAATCGTGTCACAAGAATTGATGTGATAACTGCTTGTCCCTTGATAAAGCATATATTCACCAAAACACAAAAATTGAGTGCCTGCCATTAAGAGGCTTTTTGGTTTTCTAGCCCCTTTTGCAGCACACCCTATTTTCCCATTGGGAGTAAGTATTGTTAACATCTTGTCAAAATCATTCATATTACTTTCTGAAAGAATAATTCCTTTTGTTTTGATAATTCCCATATTGTTAGTCCTCTATTTTAGTCCTTAATTTGTTTTTCAATTCCTTGTGCATTTTCTTGTGGTTCAAACATTCCATTTTTTTGCATATTTTCTACTTGCAATAATTCCATAAAAGTATTGATGTCTCCAGTTTGTTTAAATGTATTCCATGCTAGGTCTTTCATCTGTTTTTGTATCATATGTGCCTCAACTCCTCTTTATTTATGCTTCTGTATTTATGATGGTCTTTTTTCCATTTTTTATTCTGTTTTAGGATTGGAAATTTTTTCAATCTGCATTTTTAAACTGTTTTACAAAACGCTCATCATTAATCCAATCTTCCCTTACTTTTACCCACAATTTCAAATTCACTTGTGTTTCTAGCATTTTTTCTAAATCTTCTCTCGCATATGTTCCAATTTTTTTCAGCATAGCCCCACCTTTGCCAATGATAATTCCTTTGTGTGACTCTCTTAAGCAATAGATAGTTGCCTCAATATTAAATATTGGCTTTTCTTCCCTTGTTTTACCTTTTTTCATTTTCTCTATTTCAATTAATATACCATGTGGTACTTCATCTTTCAATAGTTTTAGTGCTTTTTCTCGTATGGTTTCTGATGCTAAATCTCTTAAAGTTTGATCTGTATATTCCTCTATATCATAATATGCAGGACCTTCTTTTAAGTTCTTCTCAATTTCTTCTAAAATCACTTCTACATCAGATTCTTTTAAGGCAGAAATTGGAATAATCGCTTTGAAATGGTACTCATCTTTAAAAGCTTCAATCATCTTAAAAATTTGCTCTTTGCTTACCAAATCGATTTTATTAATTACCAAAATGGTTTGGGCTTTAGCTTCCTTAATTTTGTCTAAAATCATTTGGTCACCTTTGCCTATTCCGTCAGAGGTAGCTTCTACAACAAATAGTACTACATCACTATCAGGAATACTTCCCCATGCTGTTTCCACCATAGTATCACCCAATTTCGATTTTGGCTTATGAATTCCTGGTGTATCTGTGAAAATGATTTGAGAGTGTTCACGATTGACAATTGCTTTGATGGCTGTTCTTGTCGTTTGTGGCTTATTAGCTACGCTAGCTACTTTTTGCCCTACCATATCATTTAAGATACTAGATTTTCCTACATTGGTTCTTCCTACAATAGAAACAAAACCTGATTTAAAATTTTCCATACGAAACTCCCTTCCTAGTTTTAAATCCTATATTTCTCCCTTTTTTCATAATGTGTATGTAATAGTTCATGTGCTAGGTGTCCACCCGGCTCTCCTAAGAATTCCTTGTAGATTTTTTGTAGTACTGGATTTTTATGAGAAAGTCTTATCGTACTTCTTTCATCAATACTATACATTGCTTCTGAGCGCTTTTTAGCAACATTCACTGTTTCTCTAATTTTGCTACTCTTAATCGGTTGTCCTCCACCCATAATGCATCCGCCTGGGCAAGCCATAATTTCTACAAATTGATAGTCTGCTTTTCCTGCTTTAATTTCTTCCATAATCGTTTGTGCATTACCTAATCCACTTGCTACAACTGCTTTTACTTCTTGGTCCCCAATTTTAATTGTTGCCCTTTTAATCCCTTTTTGTCCTCTTACTTCTTCAAATTCAATTTTCTCTAATGGCTTTCCTGTTACAATTTCCGATACACTTCTTAAAGCCGCCTCCATTACGCCACCTGTTACACCAAAAATAGCTGCTGCTCCTGTTGCTTCTCCCATTGGGTCATCAAAAGCTTCGTCTTCTAATTCCACAAATTCAATGTTAGCTTGTTTTATCATTCTGGCAAGTTCTCTAGTTGTTAGTACTGCATCTACATCATATAGCCCATTGTCTTTCATTTCTTCTCTTTGTCTTTCAAACTTTTTAGCAATGCAGGGCATGACTGAAACAACAAAGATTTTTTCTGGATTGATTTTTTGTTTTGTAGCATAATATGTTTTCAAAAGTGCTCCAAACATTTCATGTGGAGATTTACAGCTAGATAAGTGTGGTAAGTTTTCTGGATAATTCATTTCAATATACCTTACCCATCCTGGACTGCAAGAAGTTATCATTGGAAGGTGGTCATTTTCTTGCAAGCGTTTGATAAATTCTGTTCCTTCTTCCATAATGGTAAAATCTGCACCAGTATTGGTATCAAATACTTTGTCAAAACCTAATCTTTGAAGGGCTGCTACCATTTTTCCAGTTACATTGGTGCCAATTGGCATACCAAATTCTTCTCCTAAAGCTACCCTTACTGCTGGTGCTGTTTGCACAATGACATAGCTTTCTGGGTCTCTTAATTTTTCCCATACTACTTCAGTGGAATCTTTTTCATGTAAGGCTCCTGTTGGGCATGCTTGAATACATTGACCACAAAAAGTACAGTTCACATCATTTAGACTATGGTCTCCTACTGTTGAAATACAAGAGGTAAAGCCTCTATTTACCGCATCAATAGCACCGACCTTTTGTACTTTTTTACAAGCTGATACACATCTTCTACATAAAATACATTTATTGAAATCACGTACAATAGATGGTGAACTATCGTCTATTTTGTGTTCATTCTTAGCCCCTTCATAACGTACACTTTGTACATTGAATTTCATTGCTAATGCTTGCAATTCGCAATTTCCATTTCGACTGCAAGTTAGGCAATCACGATGATGGTTAGATAAAATTAAATCTAATATCATTTTCCTTGCTTCAATTACTGCTGGTGAATGAGTATGTACTACCATGCCTTCTTCTACTTGCTGAATACAAGAAGTGGCAAATCCTTTTCTTCCTTCCACTTCTGTGATACACATTCTGCAATCACCAATAGCGTTAATTTCTTTTAAATAACAAAGTGTAGGAATATCAATATTAGCTTGTCTTGCCGCTTGTAAAATTGTTGTTCCTTTTGGAACTTCTACTTCTTTATTATCAATGGTTAAGTGTACTTTTGGTAATTCTGCCATAATACCTCTTCCTTTCTTCTTTATACATTTTTATTACGTATATATTCTTTTCCTGCTTGTTCAAATTCTTCTTTTAAAATATCCATTTGCACAATATCATAATAGTTTCCATTTACAAAAGTAGCCTGTCTTCTTTTACCAGCTTCTTGAAAACCACATTTTTTGTAACAAGCAATCGCTCTTTCATTAAAAGCATATACATCTAGTTGAATAGAGTTTAGGTTTAGATAGTTAAAACCATAATCTAAAATTAGGTTAATTGCTTCTGTTCCATATCCTCCATTTCGATATGCTTCCTCTCCAATAAATACACCTAATGTCGCACTTCTATTGACATAATTGATTCTTTCTAGACTAACAGTTCCTATCATCTCGTCTTTGTCTAATGTAACAATTACAAAGTATCTATTTTCTTCGCTTGCTGTTTGTTCCAAATATTGCCTTTCTCCTTCTAGAGTTACAATGCTTCCGCTTCTTCCTGTATAATCTGTTACTTGAAAATCATTGAGCCATTTGGTAAATAACTCTACATCTTGGCTATTTCTTGGTGATAAATAAATTCTATCTCCTACTAATTTTTTAAAATATTTCATCTTTTCTCTCCTATTCTTTTCTATTATGTAGTTTCTTTGATGTAGTATTGCAAACTATGTTCTTCCTTTCTTTCGATTAGTTCTAATTGCTTTGGTTTTAAATATTTCTTGTTGACTACTACTTGCATAACATATTCTTCAAAATAGTTATCATTCATTACTAAATAGCCATTAATTCCTTCTTTTTCTCCATAGCTATTTTCCACTTTCCACCTTTTTGCTTTTCCGTCTTCTAAGTATACTCCTGTTATAGTCATCCAATGATGTAATGTCCTTTCTTTCATTTTGATTCCTTCATATTTCGTCATTCTTTTTCTTCCTAACATTTCATCATAATCGTAAAGTCTAGTATCTAATACACCACTATCTAACTTTCTATCCCTTAACATGTTAATTCCCATGTAGACAGGTACTCCGTCTTTTAGTTGTTCAATCGTTGCTCTTTTTAGTTCTTCTATTGGCATATTAATCAGTTTTACACTACTTTTTTTATATACATTTTCTACTGTGGTATCTATCCTTTTCTGCTCATATTCCCACCCTTTACAATTTTCTAGGTAGATATAATCTTGCATTTTCATACTTAAAAATTGCTCTTTGAACTCTAATGGTGTCATATTTTTTAGTATAACCTTTTTTCCTTCTTTATTCTCATAGACATATTGAAATTTAGTTGGTGGTTCTCCTAAAATTTTAGCTAAGAAAATATAGTTTTCCTGTAAATACTGCTTCTTTTTTTCTCTTAATTCTTTTTTACTTTTCACTTTTTTCTCTTGAAATAATTCAAAAATATCCTTTTTTACTTTTTCTCTGTATAGTAACGTTATTTTATCAGCATTTCTACTTTCTACTGCTTGCTTCATAGCATTTTGCGGTATGATGCCATATTTCTCTAAAATAGTAAGGAAAGTCATATAGTTTCCACATTCTGTTACACAATTTTCTAATCTCTTAGTAAATTTCCCTATATCCTCCGTTTTAGCCTGAATTGCTTTTTCATATACATCATTTGACTTTTCTAATTTATCAAAAAAGGCAATATAATTGTCTGAAAGCTCAAGTTCTAAATCATTGATATTAAGATTTTGTGCCATATTTCTTTTTATCATATTGATTCCTGCCAAAATCCAACATCTTAAACTTTCTTTTTGATCATATCTCTTGGTTTCTGATAGTTCTAAATTAAAAGAAAACTCATTTTCTTCTATTATCTTTTGATTTAGACACGCTTTTTCTAATCCTTTTTGAGTAATTGCTTTTTCTATTTCTTGATTTTTCACATCTTTATGATATTGCTCTGAAAATAGTTCAATATCTTTTGGATTTATTTGTATCATAATTTCTCCTACTAATTTTCTACTTATCCGATCGCATGGAATGGACAAACAGATATACAAGTTCCACACTTGATGCAAGTAGCTTCATCTATCTTGTGTGTTTTTCCTGGTTCTCCTTCAATTGCATTTACTGGGCAGTTTCTCTTACACATTCCACATCCTTTACATTTTTCACTGTCTATTTGTATCTTTGCTAAAGCTTTACACTCTCCTGTTTTACATTCTTTGTATTTCACATGTTCTAAATATTCTTCTCGGAAGTATTTTAAGGTAGAAAGTACAGGGTTTGGTGCAGATTGCCCTAATCCACAAATTGCTGTTTTTGGAATATTCACTGCTAATTCTTCTAATTTATTCAAATCTTCTGGCAGTGCTTCTCCTGTTGTCATTTTTTCTAATAATTCTAACATTCTCTTGGTTCCAATTCTACAAGGAGTACATTTACCGCAAGATTCATCGACTGTGAAACTTAAATAGAATTTTGCTAAATTCACCATACATTTGGTGTCATCCATAACAATTAAGCCACCTGACCCCATCATAGATCCAATTTCTTTTAATGACTCATAATCAATCGGAGTATCTAAATGCTCTTTTGGAATGCAACCTCCTGAAGGACCTCCTGTTTGTGCAGCTTTGAAATCTCTACCATTTGGAATTCCACCACCAATATCGTAAACAATTTCGCGTAAAGTGGTTCCCATTGGTACTTCTACTAATCCAACATTGACTACATTTCCACCTAATGCAAATACTTTTGTACCTTTTGAGTTCTCTGTACCAATGCTACTATACCATTCTGCTCCATTTAAAATAATTCTAGTCACATTGGCATATGTTTCTACATTATTAATTAAAGTTGGTTTCATCCATAATCCCTGATTGGCTGGATATGGTGGTTTTACTCTTGGTTGTCCCCTTTTGCCTTCAATTGACTCTAATAGTGCTGTTTCTTCTCCACAGACAAACGCTCCTGCACCTAGTCTAATGTCTACATCAAATTCAAAGCCGCTTCCAAAAATATTTTTTCCAAGTATTCCATATTCTCTTGCTTGCTTGATTGCCACCTCAAATCTCTCTACTGCAATTGGATATTCTGCTCTAACATAAATGTATCCTTGATTTGCTCCAATAGCATATCCTGCTATCATCATTGCTTCTAATACAGAATGAGGGTCACCTTCTAAAATGCTTCGATCCATAAAAGCTCCTGGATCCCCTTCATCTGCATTGCACACAACATATTTTTGCTTTCCAGTTGCCGCTTTAGTAAGAGCCCATTTCTTTCCTGTTGGGAAACCTGCTCCTCCTCTACCTCTTAAACCTGACTTTTCAATTGTCTCTATGACTTCTTCTGGTGTCATTTCTAATAACACTTTTTCCAATGCTTTATATCCATCAAAAGCTATGTATTCATCAATTTGTTCTGGGTCAATTCTTCCACAATTTTGAAGTGCAATTCTTTTTTGCTTTTTGTAGAAGGTAAGGTCATCTAGTTTTTGCACCTTCCTTCCACTGATATCTTGGCAAAGCAAACGTTCCACAGTTTTACCTTCTATAATGTGTGTTTGGATAATTTCTTCACAGTCCTCTGGTGTTACCTGTGCATAAAAGGTATCTTCTGGACGGATAATGACAATAGGGCCCTTTGCGCATAGCCCAAAACACCCTGTTTGAATAACACGCACATTTTCTATTTTCTTTTCTTCTAAAATCTTACGGAAATTTTCAATAATTTGTGGAGATTTGGAAGAAGTACACCCTGTTCCGTGACATACTAAAATATGCTTTTCTTTTGTTCCCACATTACTATTTACACGAAGGTCTAATTCTTTTCTTTTTTCTTCTCTTATCTTTCTAATCTTTTCTAGAGTTTCCAAACTTTACACTCCCTCCATATCTATTTTAATAAATTAATGTATCCTACTACATTCAATTTCCTCTTTTTGATATTCCTCCGGTTTTAGTCCCACTCTTGTCTTCATAGCTTTTAATAATCCTATTACTACTATCAATAAGACAATTCCTACTATTGTCATTGCACTTGCAGTGCTAGTCCTTGCCATAAGAATTGATCCTAATATTCCTATTATCATTCTTAAAAAATTTTTAACCATAGAATTTGCTGAATATATTTTAGGCAAAATCTCCTGATTTGAAAAATTAGCCAAATATCTATTAATTAAAATAAGGGACATAGACTTATCAGCAGTTTCAATACCAAATGCTATGACAATAACAATTAATTCTATTGTAAACGGTATATTGCATAGAGCAATTCCACCTGTAATAATAATACCTATCGCAAAACTAATTGCAATATAGGATAAAGATTTATTTGTAAATCGATTATGAAATTTCCCTTGCTTTTTCGATGCTATAGAAGCTACTACTTCTAATACTGCTCCTATAATTCCAATTAATAAAGCAGAAGTCCCTATTTCTACTAACAAAGTATCTTTATATTCACTTGCCAAACAATGTACTCCCCAAATTAATCCTGAATATATTAACAAACTTTTTAATCTTTTAGAGTAAAATATAAATTGAAAGGATATTTTTAAGTCATTCATGTACTTTTTAATAGTAATCTTTTCCGTCTTTTGGTTTATCTCCTTAAACTGTAAACTTAATATACAAGCAATTAGAGCACAAGATAGTGAAGATATCATTGGTAAATATGGATTTACCATATATAATACACCTGTTATAATGTTTGCCATACCATTTAAAAAGTTATATTTCGCACTTCCTTTTCCTTCTAATTTTGAGTAGATATTCCCTCTCTTTTCTGTTTCCGGAATAGAAGCATTTAACAAGCTTGGTTCAGCTACATCTTTTAGAGAAAAGGAAATTGCACTTGTAAATTCTGCTATAATGAGCCACCAAATATTAGTACTACACATTAGTAAGGTAATGTAAATAACATTAAAGACATTACTTATAAATGCACTTTTTCTATATCCAATCTTTTCAATTAATGAAGTAATGGGAAGTTGCAATATTATCATAAACAATGCATACATAGATAGCGACATTACTACATCTTGCGGATTTATTCCTTTTACTTGTGTAAGAAATAACATCTTTATAGCATATAAAAAAATGATGTCTGACCCTAGCATACGATATATGGGATATAATTTCATATTCTTCTTACGTGCTTTTACTATTCTTTCGTCCTCTAACATCTTTTCTCCCCTTCGTGATTAGTCAAGCTTATCTAAAACTTCGTCTAATTTCTTAACTGTTGCTCTACCATATACTTCTCCATTTACTGTAAATACTGGCGCTATACCGCAAGCTCCAACACAACGTGTACTATCAATAGAGAATTTGCCATCCTCTGTAGTTTCGCCTTCTTCTATTTTTAGTCTCTGCTTTAGACGTTCCATCAATTTTTCAGAGCCTTTTACAAAGCATGCTGTTCCTAAGCATACGGATATTGCATATTTTCCTTTTGGTTTTAGGGTGAATCGAGAATAAAAGGTAATGACTCCGTAAATTTCAGCCATTGGTATATTAAGATATTCAGAAATTTCTTTTTGTGCAGTTTGTGGAATATATCCATATTTCATTTGCACTTCATTTAGAATAGGAATTAAATTGTCCTTGACTTGTGTATATTGGTTCATAATTTCTTGCATTTCTTGTTTTAACTTTTTGTCCATGCAATTACAATTTTTTTCTTCATTTTCGTTCATATTGTTACCTCCAATATTTAATATATTGTATTGGTTCTTTGCTAGGTTTATTATATCAAACGGATTGTTTTTACACAACAAAAATCGACAGATTATTTTATTATTTTCGCATCATAGAAAAAATTTTTCTCCAAAAAAATCAATCTGGGTGAATATTAATTTTTAATTTGACATACAATAAAATTGATGTTATAATATCAATAACAGTTGTAAGAAAATATCCTGTCACAGCTGTTCTGAATATGTGGAGTAAGGAACACATATTCATTTTTTTATTTTAAGCACTAAAAAACAAGGGGCAAATGTAAGGAAACCCCTTGTACTAATACATGTATTAGTTTTTACTTTCGTTGTCTTTGTACTTCTGTAATTCTTTTTGCAATTCATCTATTTTCTGCAATAACAAAAGTACTAATGCATATCCTGTCATAATGCTGTTCCTCCTTTCTCCAGTATTACCTTTCAAAAGGTTAGACTTATTATAGTACATCTTTACTTATTTGTCTATATATTTTCAAACAAATATTTGTGTCATTTCTATTTAAAACTAATCTTACTATTAATTGGACAAATCTGAATAAAAGTCTTTCCATCATTTACTTCTATTTCATTCCCCTGTAAATCTTTATATTTTGTCTGTCCTGTTCTAGATGTTTTTTCACACTTAATTGGAATATACTTGCCATTTGTAATATAGTATCCATCTAAAGTTTTAACATTGTTAATGGTTTGTCTTCCATAACTGTCAATGGTGGAATTTTCACATTTGGTAATAATAATATTTTTTACTTGAATTGCCTTATTTGTATTCCAATCTTTTTGAACAGTATCTCTAGAATATCTTGTATATGTTTTGGTATCTTTGTTGTAGGTATATTTTACGGTATTATACTGTGAATAAGGGATAGTTACACTGTTTGCTAAGTTCGTTATTCTCTCTGTTGGCTCACTTGTCGTGTTAGTATCACTTGCTTTTACTACTTCTTTTTTATCCTCTAACACTACTTCCTCTGCTGTATAATTTAGTACATTCTCTTTTGTAGTAGTTCTTCTAAAACCTTCGTTTTTTAAAACTTTCTCTAAATTGGCGGTAGAAATAACAGCATTGTGTGGAGCATAACGGGTGGTATCTCTCCAGAAATTGCTTCCATTATCATACACACCTTCTATATGATCTATTCCAAACTTAGTAAAGTCCGTTCCTGCTTGTGGGCTATGACCATAATGAATATAGATAGCATCATTTTCCATTGCATAGTCTATAAAATAGTGTCTAGAACTTCTAATTGGTCCAATCTTTTTCAAGTTTTGATTTTTCATGACCATCATAAGTCTAGTTTCTCCGCCTTCTACAATAATTTCATAGATAAGATCTGCTTGTTCTAGACCTGCTTGTGGCATTGCATTAATGTTATTGTCTATCATAAAAGCAATTGGCCTTTCATTGCCTGCAAAAGTTTTTGGTTCTTTCTTTTCTTCTTGCTTTGGTTCTTGTATTTCATTTTTGTTAGTATTTGCTGCATCTATTTGCTCTTCGCTTTCTTTATTCTGCATCATTTTCATTGCTAACAAGCTACCTGCTGCAATAATGAGAAGGATTAAGATAATGATTAGAATTTTTGCTCCACTTTTCTTTTGCTTTTGCATCCTTTTGGCATCTCCCATTTCTTTTTCTCCCTTCAATTTAGATGTCCTATCAAATGTCCGACGAACTAACGTCCCCAATCGGACATTTATAGCAATTGAATCACCGCATAGGCAATTCCATATAAAATCAATGTCATTGCTGTTCCAAAACATCCACTAAAAATGATTTCAGATAATTTATGTTCTTTAGCTGCTGCTCTGCTTTCTGCTATTAAGATTGCCATAACTAATGCTAACATTAAAATCACAATATTATCTGTTACTAGCCATATAATGGTGGTTGCTGCAAATGCGATTGTGGTATGTCCACTTGGTACAAATTTTGCATTTAGACCTTTGTGCTTATTGGTTTTAGCATACGCAATTAATGCTAATACTGCAATAATGACAACTATCATAACTGAAAATGCTAGATGTACAGGTGAATTGGTAACATTGGCAATAAAGTTTAGTCCTATGTCTGATATTTTATCGAAAAATAAGAAATAGGCAACAATAACAGCATTAATTGTTGTAATAACCACTCCTCCTGCTGCTACATCTTTTGCTATTTTTGCTTTTGGATGATAAACATCTACATATAAATCTACTACTGTTTCAATTGCTGTGTTTACCATTTCTGCAAAAAGGATTAGCACTATGGTAAATAAAAAGCATAGAAATTCTGCTTTACTGAGGTTAAAAAACAAACTTATGATAACTACAACAACTGCAATAATTAATTGTTTCTTGATATTGCCTTGTGTGGTAGCTGCATAAATAATTCCATTAAAAGCATTTTTCCATGCATCTGCAAAATTCTTATTCTTAATTTTCTCTTCTTTTGTTTTGTTTTCTTGCTGGTTTTCAGCTTCCTTTTTCATTGTTCCACCCTTTCTGCTTTATTTATCTCATAATTTCTAGCTGTGACAAAACATTTTCCTCTTTTTCTCTCATGATTTTCTTTTCATCCTCTTCCATGTGGTCATAACCTCTTAAATGATAAAATCCATGTACTAACATATACGCTAATTCTCTTTCAAAAGAATGTCCATATTCTTTTGCTTGTTCTTTCACTCTTTCAATTGAAATGATAATGTCACCTAAAATTTCTTGCAAAACTTCATTTTCTATGTCTTGTTTCCATTCTTCTAAGGTATGGTTTTTTATCATTTTATCTAGTTCTTCTTGCTCAAACATAGGAAAAGATAAGACATCTGTCTCTTTGTCAATATCACGATACTGCTTATTAGCTTGTCTAATATTTTTGGGTGTTGTGAAAGTGACGCAAATATACAAAGAGGTAGGATTTATTTTCTCTACCTCAAAGCATTTTTGTATTACTTTCTCTGTTAATTCTTGATATTCCTTATTTTCTGGAATATCCTGAAATATGACTTCTGCCATCTTAATCATTTTAACTTACCTTCTTACAACTATGTTTTCCTTGATTTGCTGCCTTAATATATTTGCCACTAGAAATACAATGATTTTTTACATTTTTCATAGCACCTAATGCTACTAATTTTGCTTGATAGAATTGAATAATTTTATAGTATTTATTCTCATTGCTACGTAATTTTTTCAAGTCATTACGTAGGAATAGTACTTGTTTTTCTTGAAGATAATCCATGTAGTTGATATCTTTCTTCTTGTTTGTTTCCTGGTATTGTTTCCAAAACGCCTTGTATTCTTCTCTTAATGCTGGCTTATCCCAATAAATTTTAGTTGCTAGTAATTTTACATTATATTCTTCTATTAAAGTAATTAGTAAAGTGTAAGCTTTTTCTTGTTTACGGGCTATTTTAGTGTCTACAATTAAGCTTCTAATATCATTTAGTAATTTTTCGTAACATTGCTCTGCAACAATTAATGGTAAACTGTGAGTAAATAGTTTTCTGCTTAGTCCTAATAGTATCATATTTTTTTCAATCGTATCATTTTGGTCTAGTTTACCAACTGTAAATTTCTCAAAACTTTGATATTCATCTACAATTTCTTTATATACCTTGTTTTCAGGTTCTTGCTCCATTTTTAATGGCAAAATGTTTTCTATATATTCTTCTAAAGTAAAGAAGATTTTATTAAACACATCCTCTTTTGCACCCGGCGTTAAATTATCTGCAAGTTTGATAGAATAATGTTTTAATAAACCTTTATATAGGCTTTCCATTTGGCTACTATATAAAAATTTATATCTTTCTGATAATGCTGGTTTATTTAGATTATCTACTGTTTCATAATCTAAGTTTAATAAGTACATTTGCTTTTTATATTTATACTCTAAATACTCTGTTTCTTTTAAATGCACAATAGCATAATATTGTGATAATGCATTTTTTTCAAAATCTGATGCAGTATCATTTTTTACTTTTTTGTAAATAGAATCCATGATATATTTGTCAATAGACTCTAGGTATAGAGCATAAATATCTTCATATTTTTTTGTGATTGCTTCTAACTTTGTTTGATCTTCTATATCTTCGTTTTCTTTATATATCTCAAAATTCTTTAAAGCATTATTTCTTTTAATAGAAATTAATACTCCATTAATTCCAACTTTCGTTGGAGTTAATAATTTTGTTAGTGTATTGCTAATCTTAGAGAAAAAGGTTTTCTCTTGGTATACTCTCAAGCTTCTTTCTTCCATGGCTTTTCTCCTTTTTAAAACACAATTTTTTCTTTTGTCGCAATGTTTTCAAGTACCTCGTAGATTACCTCCACTTCCACATATTCTTCTGTATGCGTCTGCGTTACTTTCTTATCTAATATGGCTTCTTTATTTTCTATTTGCTCTTCTAGTCTTTTGCTTAGTTCCTCTTCTCCCATTTTCTTGGCTTCTTCTAAAGAATAAGAAACTGGCTGTTTTTGGTACTCTTGATACACTTTTTCATGCACTTCAATTGGCAAATAAAAATCGGAAAATAATCTCAATTTTTTAGTTGACTCTATTGTATCATAATTTTCAAATTTGGGAAGCTTTTTTGCAAAATTTATTTCAAAATTATTTATCTTTACGGAATATTTCTTTTCCTCGATTCCTGTGAGCTCCTTTTTCTCTTGATTGAATGGTATTTGTATCTTTTCAGAATACCATACTTTTGCCTGAACTTCGCCATTTGCATGAACATATCGAGTTCCAGTATATTTTCCTTCTAGCCACCCTCCTACTAACACACTGCCTTTTTTTACAATCTCCCCTTCCTTTATTAGGGGAGTACCATTTTGAGCTGATATTTTTGTAATCATTCCTTCTTTTGTAGCTATTAAATTACAATATTCTTCTTCTGGTATGATATCTGGTTTTAAATCTGCCTCTACAATTTTAACTGTAGCATTTGTCCCACTAATTTCAATTCCTATCCATGCAATGTCAGCTCTTTGCAAGCGTATTTGGTCAATAACTTGTTTTGTATTTATTGTCGCTTTCATTTTCCCTAGTTTAAAATCGTTTTCCTCTAATAATTGTTTAATTTCTTGCGGGTCTATTTTATCTGTTCCTGTAATTTCAATATTCCAAATAAAATTGGATAATGTTACAGTTCCTATGATAACTAACAAAAAGAAAATAAAAAATATTTTACGCTTTTGATAACGGTGAAAGAAAAATGGCACTCCTTTTTTATTGTCTATTTTAATTTTACATTTGGTTTTCTTAGCAATTGGCTTTATTTTCTTAAAATCTTGAATAGATATATTTACCCTCATAATAGCTGTCTTTGGCCTTTTGATGTTCCATAGAAATATTTTTTGGTTGTTACAGATATTCATAAATCTTTCTATGTAATATCCTTCTACTTCTATCGTAACATATCCCAAAAGATATGCCATCAGTATTTTAAAATACATTTGCGTCTTTCCTTTCATTTTCATAATGTGACATTGATTTACGTATTATTTTCATCATCTTCTATAGCTTCAAAGTCAATACTATCTATTTTGCCACTAATTTGCAAATCGTCAGTGGTCATTTCTTTCAAATTCAAATGAAACCCATTGATATTTAAGATGCCAATTTCTGTGCTAAGACGAATGTAGAAATCTTGGTATTCTAAAATTGCCTTATAATTTTCAATCATCATTTGTTCAAAACCAAGTATTGTTATTTTAGGAACATTAGAAGATACTTCTTGTGGTATCTCTAATATTCGGTTAATTTTATTTGGTATTCTTTTTGTTCTTTTTTCTCTCATGATTATTGCCTCTTTCTTTCTCATATTCCTTTTGTCATTTATCTTTGAAATTGGTCTAAACTTCTAAATTCATAGCCCATTTTCTTAATCTCTTTAATACATTCGTCTAAAATATTACTATTGTCCTTTGAGGTTCCATGTAATAAAAGAACTGCTCCATTATGTACATTATCTAAGATCTTCTTTTTGCCATATTCTTCTCTTCCTTGTTTATTTTCATCCCAATCATCATAAGCAAAAGACCACATAACCGTTTTATATCCTAAAGAATTCGTACATGCTATAGTTCTTTCGCTATATTCTCCTTTTGGTGGTCTTGTATATTTCATTTCGTATCCGAATTTCTCATAAATAGATTTATGCAAGTCCATCATTTCTGTTTTAATTTGATCATCACTAATATCTGGCATACTTTTGTGATTAACCGTGTGGTTTCCTACTGTATGCCCTTCGTCTATCATTTTTTTAACAAGTTCTGGTTGTGAATTAACATAGTGACCTGTAATAAAAAAAGCTGCTGGTACTTGATTTTCTTTTAATACTGCTAGAATTTTCTCGGTATATCCTGCTTCATAACCATTGTCAAATGTCAAATACACATATGGCATTTCTGGATTTCCCATGCAAATTCCATCATATTGTTCAATAATTCTTTTATTGATACTTCCTACATCTGGTTGTTTGTGATTGTCTTCTCTTTTAATGCCCCATCCTATCTTTTTGTTACTTAAGGTCGAAGTTCCACTTGTTGTAATAGTATCTTTTTGCTGGTTCGTTTGAGCAACGATAAAAGCAAATAACAATAACCCTACTGTAACTGCAATAGCAGTAACTATCTTTACATTATCTTGGAGTATTTTTTTCATAAAATCATCCTTTCTACTCACTTTGTTTCATCTTATGAAACATTTTATAAGTTATTACTAGAACTTTGTTTATTAACTTAAAGATTAATATGTTTAGTAATTCTTTACTGCTTTATTACCATTTTTTTACTTTTTTATTTCTACCTTTTTCTTTTATATTCGACATAAAAATATTTTTTTCAAAACATCTTGACATTGTTTTTCTTTTAGATTATATTTATACTATAATTGGAAAAATTTAGGTGATGTCGTTCTTTTTTGTCGAACTTTTTTATTTAGAGTATTTCTAATTATATAATAGATACGGAGGATAAAATTAATGTTAGATTTTGTAATATGCGATGATAATTCGAATGCCCTTAATAGATTAGAAAAACTTTTAGAATCTGCTTTTATAGCTAGAGGTCTAGAGGCGCAAATTGTCTTAAGCACTACAGAACCTGGCGATTTGGTCAATTATATTAAACATCACTCTGTTAATGTTGTTATTTTAGATATCGATTTGAAAGCCAAAGTAACGGGATTAGACTTAGCTAATTTAATTAGGAAACAAGATAAAAATGTTTATATTATTTTTACTACTGGTCATTTAGAATATGGTTTGATTGCTTATAAATACAAAACTTTTGATTATTTATCCAAACCTGTTACTATAGAAAGATTATTAGACACTATAGATCGTTTAGTTGATGATATGTTTGGAGACGATACCCAATTTGTAAGGTTAGATAATAATAAAACTATTATTAAGCAAGATGGAATTCAATATATTCAAAAAGATGGCATGAAAGTTATTTTTCACACCGACACCAGAGATTATGAAAGCTATAGTTCTTTTAAGAAAATCCTTCCTCAGTTACCGCATCAATTTGTGCAATGTCATAAATCTTATATTGTTAATACAAAGAAAATAACTGACATCGATATTACAAATAATTCTATTTTTCTTAATAATAATCAGGATTTAAAATGTTATATTGGTCCTAAATATAAAAGCCAATTAATGGAGGTATTAAATTATGGAAATATTCCAAACTGTGTGGACAGCATTAACAACACCAAATGAAACATTATCAGCAATTTTATTCTTTCCCCTTTTTATCATAGATGCTATAGTGAATATGTTATTATTCACTACTATTTTAGATATTAAAACTACTAGAAAAAGAAAAGTTCTCTATGTTCTTGTCTGGGGAATTACTGGTTATATTATTAGAACTTTCATTCCTGATCCATATGGCAGTGTCTCAAACTTAATCATTAGCCTAATTCTAATTAAGATTATCTTTAAAACCTCTTTGATTAAATCTTTTGTTGCTGAATTTATCGGGTTATCTCTTGTTAGTATTTTAGAACAATTTATTCTTAGACTCTATTTTGTTGTATTTCATATTTCTTATGAGTCAGTAATGACTGCTCCTTTTTATAGAATTACTTTTACTGCTAGTATCTATTTATGTTTATACTTATTATATAGAATTATTCGTTATTGTAAATTCCATATTAGCTTAGAAAGCATGAATAGAAGGAATAAAGTATTATTTATCATTAATGCTATTTTAGGTCTTACTTCTATTTGTTCACAATTTTACATATTGGCATTTTATAGTGATAAAATGCCTGTTGCAATTACTATACTCAGTATTTTAAGTTTATCTGCTTATTTCTTTATTAGTATGTATAGTTTGATTAACACAAATAAATTGAATACTACTTCTCAAAGTTTAGAAGAAGCTCAATTATATAATAAAACTTTAATCTTGTTACATGATAATATGAGAGGTTTCAAACATGATTTTCATAATATTGTACAAGGTCTTGGTGGTTATATTGATAAAAAAGATTTAGAAGGACTTGAAAAATATTATCGTCAATTATTACAAGACTGTAACCGTGTTAATAACTTAACTGCACTAAGTCCAACTGTTATTAATAATCCTGCTATTTATAATGTTATGGCTGCTAAATATCACCGTGCTGATGAAAATGGTATTCAAATTAATTTAGGCATTTTCATGGACTTAAATGATTTAGAACATCATTTAAAAATTTATGAGTTTACAAGAATTTTAGGTATTTTAATGGATAATGCTATTGAAGCTGCCATTGAATGTAAAGATAAAATTATTCATGTTACTTTTCGTAAAGAAGATTCTAGACATCGTTTTCTTATGGTAATTGAAAATACTTACTTAGATAAAACAATTAATACAGAAAAAATTTATGAGAAATCTTATTCTACGAAATCAAGAAAAACGAATAGTGGACTTGGATTATGGGAAGTAAGACAAATTTTGAAAAGAAATAATAACTTAAACTTATTTACAACTAAAGATGCTGAATATTTTAGACAACAATTTGAAATTTATTATTAAATATAGAATTAAGTTTCTAGAACTAAAAAAAGTAGAGTGTGTATCAAACCTCTACTTTTTTTGTCAATTTTTATGTTTTAAGGAAATATTATATATTTTTTATTTAACTTTTTTTATTTTTTGTGTGCGAATTATTTATACTTTTCTTTTTTCATTAACTAATCTTTTTTGATTAATGATGCAGGCATCTTTGGTTGATGAACTAATCCCCAAAGAAAACATGCACTATTTGTTGATTTAGCATATTTTTCAGCTACTTTAGCTAATAATTTTAACATTTGTTTCCTCCTTACTTATTCATAAGTTTATATAATCATGCATTGCCGGCTAATGCAAAATTACCGAATTTAGGCTGTTTCTTCTGTATATACTTCATAGCTATATTTATTTTTTGTTAATTTATAGGCTATTGGTGTTAAGGTTAAGTCTTGTAAAAACATTCCATATAGTAGCATATAGCTTACTATTTTATCTGGAACAAAAACAATAATAGTTAATAAAATTCCTAATGAAATATATGACTTTATTCTTTTTGTTTTTCTTTCTTGTTTGCTTAAAATCGGAATATTTTCCGTATCTGCTGGAGCATATTTGAAAATGAAAATACTACTTAAAATTCCTATTATTCCAGTCATAACGTAAATAATATATTCTTGTGATATAGGAATATATTTTGCCATTAGAATTGGTACAATATAAAGTACGATGCTACTTAACATGCAGCCCCAATGTGTTTTTAGGTGAAATCCACCTGTAGAGCTACGATAGGGTGCTAGTAAAAAGTAGATTAAAAGCGAATACCACCCAATTTGTAGTAAGAAACCAATTATAAATAATGCTATAATTTTTGGTATTTCACCAAATAATAATCTTACTCCAAAATTGATTACTGCTTCTTTTTCTTCATCCATTTCTGGCATTTTTCCTTTTATTTGCTCAGTAATCCAGTCACAAAATTTATCTATCATTTTCATTTACCTCTCTCTTGATGTCATAACTATTTTAAATCAGATTTTCTTCTTTTTTCGACATCGTTACAGAAAGGTATAAAATATAATGTAAAAAATATCGTTTTATTTTTCTTATCGATTTTTTCCACTTTCATAAATTTTGGTTTACTTTTATTTTTAGGTTTTCGTTTTATAGTATTAGGATAAATTGTTTTAATTTTTCAAAGCAAAAACCTCCCTATGATATTTTCATTTTATCATAAGGAAGTCCTTTTTCAATATATTTTCAAATTCCACAAAAATTTTTACATTCTCAATTTTATTTCAATTAGATGCAAAATCCAGGCGTAACGTCCATGCGGATATTTGCACCAACACCATTGTTAACACGTCCATCTATACTAACTCCACAAAACTTATCACTGTAGCCAGACCTAGGTGAACGGAGTCCCCAGTAGTTCTCACTACCTGAAGAAGCCATCCTTTTTACACGATTTGCACTTGACACATTATACGCTTCTGTCACTCCTTGGTAATATTTATATTGGCTTCCTTCTGATGTAATTGCCACTCCATATGCTCCACTTTGATAGCCGCTATTTACTACTTCACTTGATGCCAATAACCATAAATAATCGTTGCATGTTGTTACACTACTTGCATTATTATGTGTTGCAATATACTTTTTCTTTACTTGTTTAATATAACTTTTGTTATTTAAATTTGCTCCTAGTCCTCCAATTGCTCCATTTTGAATTGAATTGCTTGTTGTATATCCGTTTAAATCTTTTCTGAGTTGAGTTTCTCTCCAACCTCCACTGTTTGTATCGCTGCTATTCATACTCTTAGATGTGCTTCCTATCATAAAATCTAAGAATTCAAAACTAATACTTGCTTTACTATGATTTCCTCCATATGCTCCTGTATTTATTAAGTCGTCATGTTTAAAGCCTAATACTCTTACTCTTCTTTCTTCTCCATTGTATTTTACTTTATAAATTCCACCTACACTTATTTCATATCGTTCTCCATTTGCTGTATATCCTGTCGCTTTTGTTGAACTACTATTTATACTGCTATCCTTTGCTATTGCTGTTGCTATTCTATTCATTGTCGCCCAACTTGCATCATCTGAACCTATTGTAACGGGTGTTGGATCTTGTACTGTTATGCTACAGGTAGCTGATTTATTACTTCCGTCTGCTGTCTTTACTGTGATTGTTACATTTCCTGCTTTTACTCCTGTTACTACTCCACTAGAGTTTACTGTTGCAATTCCTGTATTGCTACTTGTCCATGTTACTCCTTTATTAGATGTATTGCTTGGTGTTACCGTTGCTGTCAATTGTCTTGTCTTTCCTTTTTCCACAGTTGTTGGCGTTGGACTCACGCTAATTCCTGTCGCTAATTGTTGTACCGTTATACTACATGTCGCTGATTTGTTACTTCCATCTGATGTCTTTACAGTAATTGTTGCATTTCCTGCTGCTTTTGCTGTTACTAATCCACTACTATTTACTGTTGCTACTCCTGTGTTGCTACTTGTCCATGTTACTCCTTTATTTGATGTATTGCTTGGTGTTACTAATGCAGATAGTTGCTTGGTTGCTCCTACAGTAACTGTTGCTGATGTTGGACTTACGCTAATTCCTGTTGCTAATTGTTTTACTGTTACTGCTCCTGATACTGTCTCTAATGCATTTCCTGCATTATCTACGCTTAATACATGTAAATAGTAGGTTCCTGGCGTACTTGCATTTAAGTTGATTGTTTGACCGTTTGAACTAAATGTTCCTCCTGTATAACTACTTGCTGCTGTTCCTATTTTTCCTGATGTTGTGTTATATACCCATTTACAACTTGCTATTCTTATTCCACTTTGTGCATCATTATGGGTTACTTTCGCTGTTACATTTGCTCCTGTATTGGCGTTTGTTGCTCCTAATGTGATACTTGCATTACTTGGTGCTTCTTCATCTCGTACTTCTATACTTGCTGCTTCTCCACTATTTACCCCATCTGTTATTCTAGCGTATACTGTATCTTTATGATTTAAGTTTCCTATTGGGCCGTTATATGATAACCATGTTCCTTCTATTCCATTTACTTGATACTCTAATCTTAAGTCTGGTGGTGTTGTCTCTAATTCTATACTTGCCTTTTCATTTGACCATGTTGTTTCTCCTTTTTGACTGATGATTCCTACTGCTAATTCTCTTGTTAGTTCATTGATTACTGCTTCGTCTGTTCCTACTTTATTTTCTACTACTACTTTGATATTATATATTTTATTTTGTTCTAATCCTGTATATTCTACTGTTAAGTCTTCTGTATTTTGTTTTCCTTCTAATGCGTGATATTCTGTTTCTTCTTCTTTTTTATAGTAGTAACTTAATTTTCCACCATTTAATCTACTTACTGTTACTTTCACTGCTATACTATTACTGTTCTTTCCTGTAACTTCTATACTATTTATTTTTGGAAATAGCTTTCCTGCTTCTCCTATATATTCTATCTCAGCATCTTTTGGATTCTCTTTATTTGGCATTAATTCTACTTGAAAAATATATCCTGGTTTTGTTGTTACTAAATAGGTTCCATCTTCATTATCTGTTACATCAGCATCTTTATCTTCAATAAATTCTTGCTCTTCTATATATTCAAAATATTCGTCTGGGTCAAAAATTCCTAATCCATTGATAAAAACTGGTTCTTTTGCTAGTTCTAACCTTTCTTGCCAACTTGCGATATCTGTTTTTAGCTTTGCATCTGATGCCTTTTTGAAAATTCCATTATCTGACATAACATACATGATTGTAATTCCTGCTAGAAGCAAAAGTATTACTATGGTTATAACCAAAGCAACCAGAGTAATACCAGTTGTAGCATTCTTCATGCATACAACTGAGTCACTCTGGCTATTTATCCATTTATTTTCTCTATTATTTTTTATAGAATTACTTGTGTGTGTGTGTGTGTGTGTACAGCCTCAAGGATTTTAGCGTCTATATTCTTCATTTTGTTTTTTCCTCCAATTTTCCTTTGTATTATTTTATTTTTTCTCCTCTATTTTAAAGTCTTTTGCATTTACACTATCTGCCCCACTAATAGTGGTATTTAATTGTTTTGTTTCTCCTGCCTGCATATTAGGTAGTATTGCGTTTACCTCGTCTATTACTTGATTATTTTCACCCAAGATAGTAAGCTTCACTATTTCGCTTGTATGTTTTGTGCTTGCTGTGTTCTTTATTGTTGCTAATAGTACACTTTTTCCATTTTCATAAGTAAATTGTATGTTACTAATTTCTATATCTTTATATTTTTTATTTTTGTTAAATTCTTCACTTTTATTTAGTTTTGTTCCACCTTCTAGATTCGTTGTATACTTTTCTATGTTTTGTTCTAATTGTGTATTTGTTTTTCCTGTCTTTTCTTCTTTTTTGCTCATTCCATTTACTATTAGTACCACTAATAATGCAGCTATTACAATTCCTGCTCCTATTAAAATTACTTTTCTTTCTTTTTTGTCCATTGTTCTTTTTATAATTTATTTTTTTTAATAAATTATATCCTCCTTTTCTTTCTAAATTTCTTCTGTACTATTTTTAGCATTTTTTTCTTTTTTATACACATAGGTGACAACATTTTTATACTATAATAACTATTTTATTTTCCTATGTATATTTTTAAAATTATTATTATATATTATATAAATATTTAATTACGAAGTCAATAACATTTTGTTTTATTTTGTATATTTATGGAAAACCTTGCTTTTATTGACTTTTACGCCTTTTTGTTGTATAATAGTTATATGTTCAATAGAACTTGCAAAGTTTCTATTTGTTCTAGTTGGACAAATAATCTTTAAGGGGAAAGACCTATGGCAAACAAAAAGACCGCAGACATCAAGATTACCTTCGCAAACGAGGGGGCTACCGACAGCTTCACCAATGCCCTGGCAAGGCAGTTTCCTAACTGCACTTTTCAGCAAAGAGGTGCGGACATCCTTATCTGGGCGTCCAAAAAGACTTTGGCCAAAATCCGGTCACTTTCTGAGGAAGCACGCTTCGGTAAACGGGCCATCAGTATCTACACCGCCTGCTAAAACAGGCTGACCGTTATTCATCATTGTTTGTTTTTCTCGCAAAAGAGGCGACGTTTTTTCGAAAACGTCGCCTCTTCTTTTCATATTTACCAAATTTTATGTTTCTTTTTCTATTTTCTTTGTAATTATCTTTAATGCTTTTTGCCTCTCCAATGTCACAACATGTCCACAGCCTAAGCATTTTAATTTAAAGTCTACTCCTATTCTGGTTAATTCCCATAATTTACTTCCACAAGGATGTTGTTTTTTTGTTCTCACTACATCTCCTATGTTATACTCCATAAAAGAATTCACCTCTCTTTTCTCTACTACAAAGTTAGCAATTATAATATATTTTGAATTCTTTTTTTAATACTTTCTTTTCCTAGCACTTGCATAATTTCATACAAATCTGGTGTTTGTTGTCTACCTGTTAAGCTTACTCTTAATACAGTACTAATGTCACCTACATGTCCTGGCCATTTTTCAGGATTCTGCTTAAATTCTTTCACTTCCCTTGCATATCCTAACTCTTCTGTCAAATCTTTCATTTTATCAAACCAAGTTTGTTTATCATCACCTATATCAAAATATTTTTCTAAATATGTTGTTAGTATTTTCTTGATTTCTTCTTTATCATTAATCTTTCCATATTCCAATTCACTTGTATTATTTAAGAATTTGTCATCATACATATAGGAAATAGCATCTTTTACTTCAGACCATTTAGCGATATCTTTTCTAGGCTTTGCGTTGCCTCTTTCTATTCCGAAAATTTTTAACGCATATTCTTTATCTTGTAACAAGTCTTCTAGCTCTTTATCATATCTTTTTGCCCATTCTAATACTTCGTCATAGATATCTTCTTTAGTATATTTAGAAATCACATTTTTAGAAACATCTAATAATTTGACTAAATCAAAGATTGCTCCACTGACACTCATTTTGCTAATGTCAAATGTAAATTCTGACATTGGTGCATTTGGATTATTTTTTCTCCACATTTCAAAATTGGAATTTCCAATATTCATTAAGTACTCACATACAGATTGTGCAGGTATTCCTTCTTCATGATAATAGCTAACAGCAGCTTCTGGGTCTTTTCTTTTACTAATTTTTCTCTTCTTGCCATCTTCCTCCTTTAAAATTGGTGCATAGTGGCAATATTTTGGTGTTTCAAATCCTAAAGTCTTAAATAACTCTAAGTGTAATGGTAATGAAGATACCCATTCATCTGAACGAATAACATGTGTTACTCTCATTAAGTGGTCATCTACTGCATGTGCAAAATGGTAAGTTGGAAGACCATCTGCTTTAATAATAACAATATCTTGGTCATTTTCTGGAAAATCAATATTTCCTTTAATGACATCATGATGTCTAATCTTTTTATCTTCTCTTCCCATAGATTTAAAACGTACAATATATGGTATTCCTGCTTTTATCTTTTCAGCAGCTTCTTCTACTGATAAATTACGATAAGTTGCCCAAACTCCATAATATCCTGTTCTAAGTTTTGCTGCCTCCTGTTTTTTTCTCATTTCTTCTAATTCTTCTGAAGTTGCAAAACATGGATAAGCTCTACCTTGTTCGATTAACCATTTGGCATAAGCTTGGTAAATTTCTCCCCTTACACTTTGTTTATATGGTCCATAATTTCCCTTTTCTTCTGTTTCATTTAGCATTCCTTCATCAAATTCAATACCAAAATCTTTAATTGCATTTACGATTTGTGCCACACCATCTTCAATTTCTCTTTTTTGGTCTGTGTCTTCTATTCTTAGTAAGAATACTCCATTCGTTTGATTGGTAAGCTGTCTATTAATCACACATTGCATTAAGCCTCCTACATGAACAAACCCTGTAGGACTTGGTGCAAACCTTGTGACTATTGCTCCCTCTGGTAAGTTTCTTGGCGCATATTTCTCTTCATAATAAGAAATTGGCTTTGCATTTGGAAAAATTAAATTTGCTAAATCTTTATAATCCATATTCTCTAACTCCTTCTCGTCAAAACTCTTTTTTCATTTTCTTAGAACTAAAAAAGTAACGTACTTTTTCATACGTTACCATTTTACACTATTTTTCATTAATATTCAATGGGTTGACTCTTAATCATTTGAATTAATTCTGGCATTGCCATTTCTTCACTTGCAAATCTTCTAAACATTTCTACATCATTTGATGTAATTGCCATACCTTCGATCGCTAAGTCATTTTGAATATTTTCTATATTAAAATTGAATGTTTCTTCATTATACATATTTTGTACCTCCAAAACCTTCTTTTTCTTTTGCCCAACACTATAACTATTATACCACAAATTGGGCGAAAAATCAAGTGAAATACCTACTAATTTCTTCCAATTGTTCAAATCCAACTTGTCTAAACACTTCATAAGCTACAATTGCCACTGAATTAGATAAGTTAAGAGAACGCAAATGCTCCTTCATAGGAATTCTAATGGTATTTTCAATATATTTTTTGAGTAAGTCTTCTGGTAACCCTTTAGTTTCTTTTCCAAATAGTAAAAAAATTTCTTCTGATTTGGTGTAATCCATATCTGAATAGCATTGTTGCCCCTTTGTTGTAGAAAAATACATAGCATTTTCTTCTGGTGGATATTTTGCTAAAAATTCCTGTAAATTTTCATGCATTTCAATAGTTAGTTTATCCCAATAATCTAGTCCTGCTCTTTTTAAGTATTTATCTGATATTTCAAATCCTAATGGTTTTACTAAATGTAGTTTTGCTCCAATTGCTGCACAAGTTCTTGCAATATTACCTGTATTTTGTGGTATTTCTGGTTCTACCATTACAACATTTAATTTCATCTTTTATATCCCTTCTAACAACCATTTGAAGGGCGATTTATCTTCTCGCTCTCTTCCTTCTTGATTTGTGTACTGTTTATTAGAAAATATGATATCCATGACACTATCCGGATAATATTTATCTAAAAATCTATCTAAACTGGTATCTGCTGAAATATTCTGCATTCTTTCATATTGTCTATACCCTGCAAGCATAGAAATAACAATATTGAACATCATAAAAACAAAAAAGAGGGTTGTTGCTATTTTAGCTGTTCTGTTCATATTTGCTAAACTATCTAATTTCGTACTAAGTGGGTACATCCATTTGATAAATATAATGCCGCCTAATCCCCAGTAGATGCAGTGCAAAAGTCCTGTTCTTCCATTTACATTAAAACGTAATCCACTATACTCCCATGAAACAGTTCCAAATAAGCATTCTTGCATGTAAGAAAATAAGTATTCTGTAATTCCTCCTAATATAGCTGTATATATAAATATTTTTACAAAGCTTATTTCCTTTGTATTTTCCGTTGTTGCTCCTGTTATTCTTGGAACTAGTAAATAAAATAGAACTGCCCCTGCTCCATAAACTGGAATAAAGGGTCCATAAATTACTCCTTGTCTTACTTCAAAGTGCCCTTCTTGTACAATGCAGACAATGGTTTCTACAATACAACCTATGACACTAACAAAAGTAAAAATCCAAAAAACTTTAATTAATTCTTTTTTTAAATTATTTTTCATACTTTTCCCCAATTTATTATTTTCTATTATACTATATCACATTTTGTCATAATTTGTATTAATTTTTTATTAAAATTAGGAAATTGTATTTGTAAAAATACGATTTTCGCATTTTTAAGAATTAATTGTTGTAGAGGTTTTACCTGTTCCTACTACACTTTCTTGTAATGAGCGCCATGTATTGCAACCAACGATTCCGTCAGCTACTAATCCAACACTTCTTTGATACGTTACGACTGCACGATAAGTTTGAGGACCAAATACGCCATCTAGTCCACCTGTAGTATATCCTAATGTATTTAAATTATCCTGTGCAATACATACATAAGCACCTCTACTGCCTTGTCTAATTAATGGAAATCCACCTGTACTGCATGCTGGTGTTCCTCTTCTTTTATCAAAGTGTACCCATGTTGGCGTAAGTGATGCTGGTTCTACATAACTCCATACTCCTGAAGAAATCGCGGAATTCCTTAATCGGTTTCGATTGCTATTGCTCATTCTTTGTCCTACATCAAAAGCTGTTCCTGCATAGTGTTGTGATTGATTTCCGTGTCCTCCTTCATATGGTCTTTTAAAAGCAAATCCTACATCAATAGGCGCCCCAAATAGATACCTCTGGCTATTCCAAGCTTGTATAACTCTCTTTTCTGTCCAAAGCACATTACTTTGACTAGAGCCCCTAAATTCATTAACTGTTAATGTTCTTCCTGTATTATAGGGCATTGCTTCTGATAGCCCTCTATAATATGTTTCCATACGGTTTGTGTCATTATTATATACTAATATTCTTGCCATTTTCGTTTCTCCTCCTCTATTATTATATGAAATGTGCTTTAAAAGTTGAGAAGAAAGTTACTCATTTTACATTTTAAAATTCAATATATCAGAAATATTACAATCTAAAACTGTACATATTTTAGCTAAAACTGTCAAATCTATTCTTTGGATATCATTTCTGCAATATTTCAATATTTGACTATACTGTAGTCCTGTTTTTCTGGTAAGACTCGATCGACTGATTTGGTTTTTTTTTAAATAATTGTCTAATGTAACCTCTATTTTTTTCCAATCTTCCATATATTCTATTCCTTTCTATAGTATATATTTCAATTGCATACTATCATACAATGGTATATATTGACAGTTCTATGTTTATATAGGATATTTATATACAGTATTGTGATATGAAACAAAGAGGAAGGAGTTTTATATGAGTAAATTCTATGATAAGTATAAAGAGTTGAAACAAAATTCACCTAACACACTATTTCTTTTTAAGGCTGGCATTTTTTTACTTTTTATTGCAGAGGATGCAAAAATTGCTTCTTCTCTTCTATCACTCAAATTAGGAAATCTGAATAGTGAAGTTGTAAAATGCCGGTTTTCCAGCTTCCTCTTTAGATAAGTATACCCATTTATTAAAATATAGTGGATATACGATTGAGATTGTGGATATGAATGAAGATAAGAATTATTCTTCTTCTGACTATATACACAATATTGCTCTAAAGAGTTTACTAGAAGAAATTGTTAAAGTTAATGTGGACTCTCTATCTATTAGTGAAGCTTATGATTATCTATATCGTATCCAAAAAGACTTAAATAATATTATGAGAGGTAAAAAAATTGAGTAATTTAACAGCTAACAATAATTTAGTAATTTATCAAAAATATTTGGAATTAATTTCTTATACGAATGATTTAGTACGTAAATATCCAAAGTCTGAAACTTTTGCTTTAGTAAAAGAAATTAAAGTTTCATTATATCATGGTTTTCGTTCTCTTATGTATGGCATTAAAACCTACCAAGTACAAAATAAATTAAAATATTTATCTGAACTTGATATTGAATTGGATTTAATCAAAGTTTATATTCGTTTATCTTATAAATATAAGTACATATCTACTCAAAATTATACTGCCTGGAGTAACATTCTAACAGATATCTGTAATATGTTAGGAGGCTGGATTAATTCATGCCGAAAAAAATAAAAAATTGTTTTTACCAAAAATTAACTTTTGAAAATTTATTAAGTGCTCATAAACGTTCTAGAAAAAATAAACCCTATCATAATGAAGTTACTATATTCGAAATTAATTTAGAAAATAACTTGATTAATTTATTAAATCAAATTCGAAACAAAACTTATCATTTAGGCAAATATTTTGAATTTACTATTTATGAACCTAAGGAACGAAAAATCAAAGCACTTCCTTATCGCGACCGTATTGTTCATCAATGGTATGTAGAAGAATTTATTAAGCCTTACATTGTACCCAAATTTATTGATACTTCTTTTGCCTGTTTGTCTGGCAAAGGGACCCATAAAGCTGCTGAAAAAGTTCAAAGTTATATGCGTATTATGCAAAGAAATAAAAAGTCATTTTGGGTTTTAAAGTGTGATATTGAAAAATTTTTCTATAATATTAATCCTTATATTCTTTTTAATCTTTTGAAAAAATATATAGCTGATCCTGATCTTTTAGAATTCTCAAAATTGCTTATTTTTGATTCTAGAGATTCTGAGGATACAGTTGGAGTTCCTATTGGAAACTATACTAGCCAGTTTTTTGCTAATATTTATTTAAATGAATTGGATCAATTTATCAAAAGAAAGTTACATGTTAAATATTATGTGCGCTATATGGATGATTTTATTTTATTGCTTGATACCAAAGAAAACTGTGTTACTGTAAAAAAAATTATCTCTGATTTTCTAGCAGAACATTTGCATTTAAGGCTTAACCAAAAGTCCCGTTATTACCCTTATAAAATGGGAGTAAATTTTTGTGGCTATCGTATTTTTACTACACATCGTCTTCTTCGTAAGTCTAGTAAGACGAAAATTAAAAATCAAATTAAGCATTGGAATCATTTATATCATAACCATACTCTCAATACAGCCAAGACTTTACTTAGTTTAAACTCTTGGCTTGGTCATTCTAGTCATTGTAATTCTTATCATTTACAACAGAAAATGCTCAAAAAATGTGATTTTTTGTATCACAACTATACTTATTCTTATATTGAAAATGAGTTATTAGAAGATATCATAGAATACAAAAAGAAAAGTTAGTTTTTAACTTTTCTTTTTGTCATAGTTTCGGACTTTCGTATATTTCTACTAGAACAAAACTACTATTCATGTGTTTATGGCATAAAAACTATGTAAATGCCAAAGGAATTAAACTTCTTTGATACAAATCCTGTTGCTATTACTATTTTGTTTGAAACATCTCGGCAAAGTCCGTAAACATTTGCCCATCCGGGATGAAAATCTTCCTTTTTCTTGTGTATCGAAGTGCGGACGAACCGACCAGCACCGCACGGAACCCGTCATTGTAGTTCGGATTGCCATTCGTGCGATTGAAAGCGAAGCTACCTGCATGAGAACCATTCCAAACATTACCACCGCGTTCGAAGAACGGATTGTTCAACGCAGGAAAGTTAGAGTAGTACAGTTTAATCCCTAATTTTTTCTCTATATTTTTTTACTTTTACCCGTATTTGACCTTATTCGCAATTCAAAATTGTGTGCGAAGAAAAGAGAATTAGGTGCAAGGAAAGGTTAAAGTGCGGAAGAACCGACCAGCACCGCACGGAACCCGTCATTGTAGTGCGGATAGCCATTCGTGCGACTGAAAGCGAAGCTACCTGCATGAGACCCATTCCAAACACTACCACCGCGTGCGAAGAACGGATCGCCCAACGCAGGAAAGCCAGAGTAGTCTGCGTTCCACGCGCTCGTGTTCCAACCACTTGCGGATGTACCCGCTGTGCCAGATGTTGTTTCTCTTACTGCATCTCCATAGATTTTTGTATTATTAGCAAAGTTCTTTTGGCTTAGTGTGTCTATATTAGTTTCTCCGGCTTCATTGTGTGGATATACTGTTGTATATTTCGTACTTGTTGTTTTCAAGTTAGTTCCTTGGTATGCAACACTTTCCCCAAAAATTTTTAAATTTTCATGATTATTGGCTACATAGCTACTTGTTCTTTCCCATGTGCCTCCACTCATATCATATATTCCATAAATGGTTCCTGTTGTTGAAGCATTTTGTCCACTTTTTTGATTCCATGTATATATTCCTT
>CAJUSU010000003.1:95132-101231 GCA_910589185.1 uncultured Clostridia bacterium | reverse complement strand
CAACAGGAATTAGTGTAAGTCCAACATCAGCAACAGTTACTGTAGGAGCAACCAAACAACTATCAGCAACTGTAACACCAAGCAATACATCTAATAAAGGAGTAACATGGACAAGTAGCAATGCAGGAGTAGCAACAGTAAGTAGTAGTGGATTAGTAACAGCAAAATCAGCAGGAAGTGCAACAATTACTGTAAAAACAGCAGATGGAAGCAATAAGTCAGCAACATGTAGTATAACAGTACAATATCCAGCACCAGCAGTAAGTGGATCTTCAACAGGAAGTCATACAGCAACAACCATAACTTACACATGGGATCAAATCAATAAAATAGCACAAGCAATAGCAAATGCTTCAGGAGTAAATAGCTCAACAACAGAAGTAACAGCAACTATAAATGGAAGCTCCTATAAAATAGGAGTAGGTGATATCGCAACAGTAACATGGAATGGAACATCAAAGAGAGTAAGGGTGCTAGGATTTAAGCACGATGACTTAGTAAGCACATCAGTATATGGAGGAAACCATAGTAAGGCAAGCATTAGTTTTGAATTTTACGATTGTTTAGGAACACATAATATGAATGGAACAGACAGTAACACTTCAACGAATGCAAATGGATGGGCAGCGACGGAGATGAGAACATTCTTAGAAGGCTCAAGCGGAAGAGGCCAATTAAGTAATAATAGTTATATAAAACAGGTAAAAAAGAAGTATATTAAAACATATAAAGATGCAAATAGCGTGACAACATCAAATGACTATCTATGGTTATTATCAACAAGTGAAGTATTAAAAGACGGATATAATGGAGGAGATACAAGAGGATATGCAATCACCAAAGAAGGAGAGCAGTATTTGTACTATAAAAAGAACGCAATAGAGACATGGAGCTCTAATAGCACGAACCGTGTAAAATACAACAACGGCAGTGCGTACAACTGGTGGCTTCGTTCACCTTATTACCACTACAGTAATTACTTCTGTGGTGTCAACTACACGGGTAGTGGTGGCTATAACAACACCTCGTACGCCACTGCTGGTGTAGCTCCTGGCTTTTGCATCTAAAATGGAAAAAGTAAAAATTAAATGATAGATAAAATGAAAGGTTAGAATGATAAGAAATATTCTAACCTTTTAAACAACTTTATTTTCAGTTTTTTCAAATCTGTCAATAGCTTCTACATCTTTGAAATATGGAGCATTAAAAAAATCCTTTAACTCTATTCCAAATCCTTCACAAATATGGATAATAGAACTAAGTGTTGGTTCTTTTACTTTTCCTCTTTTACAATCACTTATAATAGAATTAGAAATTCCAGCACGATAGGAGAGTTTATATACTGTTAATTTGTGTTCCTTTAATAATTCACTAATTCTCAAATTAATGGCATCAGATAATAGCATAAGTCCGTTTACCTCCGAAATTTTCTATAAAAAGTATAGCAAATTATTTAAAAACGATATTGGGATAATTCCAAATAAAAAGAACGCAAATTTAAGAATAATCCTCTCACTATACAAAAATATAGTCTATTAACATTAAAGTAAAACCCACAGCTATGTTGGAGACATTATATGCACAGAGTAACAAAAAATCTTCCAGTTATACTGGGGAATAATTATAGATATCTAATAAAAATCAATAAAACTATTTCTTTTTTTCAAACTTTTATATATAATGTAAAGAACAAAATAAAAATCA
Organism: uncultured Clostridia bacterium; assembly: GCA_910589185.1. GTDB lineage: Bacteria > Bacillota > Clostridia > TANB77 > CAG-508 > CAG-273. The sequence goes on along the minus strand of CAJUSU010000003.1, from coordinate 99,527 downwards.
TGGAGGTAAACATGAATTTAGCCAATAAGTTAACTGTATTAAGAATTTTATTAGTTCCAATTATGGTCATTATCCCATTTTTCAATATTCAGGGAGAAGTATTAGGAATACCAGTTACATATTTGATAGTAGATGTTATTTTTATCATAGCAGCTATCACAGATAAACTAGATGGATATATTGCAAGGTCTAGAAATCAAATTACGACATTTGGAAAATTTTTAGATCCTATAGCAGATAAAATAGTTGTGATTACAGCTATGGTTATGCTAGTAGAATGGGGACATTTGCCAGCATGGATTCCTATTATTGTAATATTAAGAGAATTTATTGTTTCTGGATATCGTTTAATAGCTGTAGAAAAAAGTGGGAAGGTAATTGCTGCAAACATCTGGGGGAAACTCAAAACAGTAACGCAAATGATTGCTTTAATTATTGCTTTCCTTGATCCAAATCCTTATGGTGCAATTTTTGGTGGTACTTTAACAGGATATGAATTTATCATTAATTTAGTAGTTACTTTAATGATGAGTGTATCAGTAGTTGCTACTATATTCTCTGGTTGGGAATATGTAAAAGGTGGAAAAGATTTATTTAAGGGGTCTATATAAATGGAATTAGAACAAGCGAAAAAAAGAGTAGAGGAATTAAGACCTTTACTAAAATATTATACACAAAAGTATTTTGATGACGAGCAAGTAGTTAGTGATTATGAATATGATATGCTTATGAAAGAACTAAAGCAAATTGAAAAGGAATATCCAGAACTAATTACGAAAGATTCACCAACACAAAAGGTAGGAGCGAGTATTAAAAAGGGATTTGAAAAGGTAACGCATGAAGTGCCTTTACAAAGCCTTCAAGACGTATTTTCTTTTGAAGAAGTAGAAGAATTTGAAGAAAAAATGGAAAAAATAGCTGCTGAAAATGGAAAAACAATGGAGTATGTGGTAGAAACTAAAATTGATGGTTTGTCTTCAGCAATAGAATATCGAAATGGAAAATTATATAGAGGTGCTACTCGAGGAGATGGACTAGTAGGAGAAGATGTTACTCATAATATTGCAACAATTAAAACCGTTCCAAAAGAATTAACAGAACCAATTTCTATTACAGTTCGTGGAGAAGTATTTATTGGTAAAACAGACTTTGATAAAATGAACGAAGATAGACTTTTGGAAGAGCAAGAACAATTTGCTAATGCTCGTAATGCTGCTGCAGGTTCTTTAAGGCAATTAGATAGTAAAATTACAGCTAGTCGTCCATTAGATATTTTTGTTTTTAATGTGCAAAAATCAGAGGATATTGATTTTACAACACATCAAGAGAGCTTATTATATTTAGAAAAATTGGGTTTCCATGTTAATCCTGTCAAAATTTTATGCAAAACAAGACAAGAAGTAAGACAAGCTATTGAAAAAATTGGGCAGATGCGAGATGGTTTGGATTTTGGGATTGATGGAGCAGTTGTTAAAGTAAATGATTTAGAATTAAGAGAGAAGATAGGAAGTACTTATAAAACACCAAAGTGGGCAGTTGCTTATAAATATCCACCAGAGAAAAAAGAGACTTTATTGAAAGATATTGTGTGTCAGGTAGGTAGAACAGGAGCGATTACCCCTATGGCTATATTAGAGCCAGTTTATGTGGCAGGTTCCAAAATTTCTAAGACAACACTTCATAATGAAGACTATATCAAAGAAAATGATATTCGTATTGGTGACAGAGTTATTATTCAAAAAGCAGGAGATGTTATACCAGAAGTTGTAGCAGTTAATTTAAAAAAGCGTGATGGTACAGAGAAGATTTTTGAAATGCCAAGGATATGCCCTGTATGTGGAGCGGAAGCTGTACGTGAAGAAGGAGAAGCAGTAGTACGTTGCATTGGAGTTGAATGTCCAGCAAAGCTATATAGAAGCATCATTCATTTTGCTTCAAAAGATGCTATGGATATTGATGGTTTAGGTGAGTCAATTATAGCAGAATTAATTGAAAGAGGCTTGATTGGTAATATTGCAGATATCTATCATTTGACTTTTGAAGATATTGCATCTTTAAAAAAGAATGGTAAGAAATTTGCCCAAAATATGATAGATGCTATTGAAGAGAGTAAGCATAGAGAATTATATCGTCTCATTAATTCTTTAGGCATTCGTCATGTAGGAGTAAAATTGGCTAAGTCATTAACAAAATATTATCGAACAATGGAACAACTAATGAATTCTTCTTATGAAGAGCTAAGACTAATAGAAGATGTTGGAGAAATTACAGCGCAAACAATCTATGAATTTTTTAGGCAAGAACAGACAATAGATTTAATCTCAAAATTAAAAGAGGCAGGCGTTAATATGGAAGTAGTAGAAGAAACTATAACAGATAGTCGATTCGAAGGAAAAACTTTTGTGTTGACTGGCTCTTTAGAACATTATTCAAGGGACCAAGCAAGTGAAATTATTGAAAAGCTAGGTGGCAAAACTTCTTCATCTGTTTCTAAAAAAACAGATTATGTATTAGCAGGAGAAGAAGCGGGTAGTAAGTTGACTAAAGCGAGAGAACTAGGAGTTACTATTATTAGTGAAGAAGAATTTGTACAAATGATTCAATAAATAAGAAAAAGGAGCGATATGGAAGAATATACTTTTGAAAAAATGTGGTTAGATTTGAAAAATGGTTATCAAATTTATTATACTTATGTTGGAAATCGATATGTGCTATTCAAAACGGCCGAAAATTGTTATACACAAAAGTTGCTATCAGCAGATAAGAAAAGCCCTCACCCAAGACAACTAATGCTAACGCTAAAAAGGGTAAAAGAGATGTTTCCTTATATGGAGGAAATAGAGTATAAAGTAGGAATGAATGACGAGTATAATGGGTAAACAAAAGAGAGAACCTTTAGTGATAGAGGCTCTCTCTCTTATTTATTATAGATTGGCTGGTTGAACATTTACTGTTTGATAATTGGTGTAAATTACCATGCCAGGTTTGGCTTTAGCTGGTTTTTTTACATACTTTACTAAAGTATAATCAACAGGAATGTTAGAAGACTGTTTGGCTTTACTATAATGTGCACTAATAGCAGCTACTTGATTGATTGTTTCCTGTGATGGCTCTTTTTGTTTGACTACTAAAATGACATGGCTTCCTTGCAAGTCTTTAACATGGAACCAGATATCGTTTTCTTTTGCTACTTTCAAAGTGAGATAATCATTTTCTTGATTATTTTTTCCAACTAAAACAGTGAAACCATTTATTTGATAAGAAAGAAAGTCATTTTGCTTTTTGTTTGTTACTTTTTGACGATTATTAGTTCTGCTTTTTATTTTAAATGACTTATTTCCTTGCTTAACAGGAACTTTCCTAGAAAATAAATTATTTTCTTCCATTTCTTGATAGATACGGTCTAATTCTGCTATGTTTTTTGCAATTTGTAATTCATATACAATACTTTCTAAATAATCAATCTCCTTTTCTAATTCTTCTTTTTGAACAGTAACAATAGAAATTGTATTTTTCAATTTATGATATTTTTTAAAATACTTTTTAGCATTATCACTAGGCGAAAGAGAAATATCTAAAGGAATTGTAATAGGTTGATTTTGCTGATAATAATTATCCAAGATAATATGGTCAATATGATCTTCTTTTAACCTATATAAATTATTTGTCAACAATTCTCCATATAGTTGATAATCTTGCATTTTAGAACATTCTTGTACTTTCTTAGTGACCTCATCAGACTTTTTGGCGATTTTTTTCAGTTTTTTAGCAATAAAAGAAAGTAGTCCATTACGATATTGTGTGAATTCTTCTTCTTGTTCTTTTTTTGCATAGTAATCATCTAAAAAAAAGTTTACGTTTAAGTGAGTGCTTAGCTCAGAAGAAGGAGATAATACATAATCATTTTCCAACAATAGGCAAGTAACTTGCTGATTTTGAATTTTTGTAAGTAAACCTTGCAAATAAGTAAGTAAGGTTTTGAAATTTTCAAAGGTCAAATCTTCATTAATTGCCAATTGAGTAATGGAATAATTTATCAAAGTCTTACTGGTCCCTGAAAAGTGATTGCAAAAATATTCAGAAAGTGAAGAAGATTTTGCATCATTTGAAATTGTATCATAAAAATCCGAATTTATTGAAATAGCAGAAAGATCTGACTTATTTAATTCTGGAAGTTGATAGGTTTCATTAGGAAGAATATTGCGAAGGGAACCAGAAAAGGTAGTTAAATGTTTTAAGCTATCTATAATCATATTTTCTTGATTAGTTAAGATAATGTTGCTATGCTTTCCCATTAATTCTATTACGAACTGATAAGTTACTAAGTCATTTAATTCATTATAGTTTTCTAATTCTATAGTTGCAATTCTTTCTAATCCTGCCATTGTAATATTT
>CAJUSU010000003.1:86104-95122 GCA_910589185.1 uncultured Clostridia bacterium | reverse complement strand
ATTTTAGATCCAATCAAATACTTTCTAAGTAACATACAAAAACTAGGAGCTACAAGAGGATTAGGTTTAGAAGTGGTTGTTAAGTGGAGTGAATATGAAGAAGAAACATTACAACTTAAGGCATAATTTGTTCCACCACAATAAACTCCTAAAACAATCTCTTCAGGAAGTGGTTGATAGATTTTTGTTATTTTTCCAGTTAATAAACAAGAACTTAATTCTTGAATTACAGATTTTAAAATGAAACCATCGAATGCCATTAAAATTAACCTCTTTCTATATAGAATGGTAAAATCATATCATATTATGCAGAAATTTTCAAATTTTGCTCATATTTCTATTGACGAAAAGAAAGTGCTAGATTATAATACAAATAATATGGCTATACAACATAGGAGGTAACTTGATTTCATGAGCATGACAGAAGTATTTTATTCTTCGGATTATAATTTTTCTCAAATGGCAGATGAAGACTTAATAGAACTGATTAAGTCTGATAATAATAAGCATGCTTTAGAACACTTGATAAATCGTTATAAAGATCTTGTCAATATTAAAGTAAGCAAATATTATATTATAGGAGCAGAAAGAGAAGATATTATACAAGAAGGTCTAATTGGACTATATAAGGCAATTAAGTCCTATCAATCAGATAAACAAAATTCTTTTAAAAGTTTTGCAAGTATTTGTATTGAAAGGCAGCTTATTACAGCAATTAAAACTTCAAATAGACAAAAGCATATGCCTTTGAATTCATATATATCTTTAAATAAAGATGCTTATGAAAATGAAGATGATAGTAGTAATACAGAATTAGAGGGAATATTGGACGCTAATATTATAGAAGATCCACTTGACATGATTACAAAAAAAGAGTATTATCAATTAGTGGAAAGCACAATTGATAAATCATTAAGTAGTTTTGAAAAGAAAGTTTTAAATTGCTATATTCAAGGTGAAAGTTATGGCGAAATAGCTCAAAGACTAGAAACACCAGTTAAATCTATTGATAATGCAATACAAAGAATTAGAAAAAAAGCAATCAAGGGAATGCAGAATGAATAAAATAATATGTCAAGAAAGTGATTTCTTGACAAAATATGCTTCTATAGCTCAGTAGGTAGAGCGCAGCCATGGTAAGGCTGAGGTCGCCGGTTCGATTCCGGCTGGAAGCTCCAAACAAAAATAAGCCGATTTTAATATCGGCTTATTTACGTTTTTGCAAAGTCATAGAGGGTTACAATAAGTTTTCTATCCTCTGAAGAGTATCATTTAATATATTTTCTCTATTAAAAGAGGTATCTACATACCAAATCTTCAATTCTTTACACTGCTTTTCGAATTCTTTACTTTTGTCAATCCAATGTTCACAAGATTTTAGAAGATGATTGTCGGTTCTATGATAAGTCCAATCTTTTTCAGTTTCGTATTTTCTAATTTCATTAAAATGTTGTTTTACACTTAATTGAGGAGTACCTAAGAAAAGTAATATAGTATTTTCTTGGTTAAATAATTCGTATGCCTTTTGAGGGGAAATATCACATGTTTCAACGATGTAATTGAATTCTCCTTTATTTCTTTTAATATTTTTATAAAATAAATGGGACATAAAATTGGGGAAATCTTCTAACATTCCAATTCCGCCTTTGCTGTTAATATTATTGCCTGGTAGAGTTTCTTGAAAAGCTGATCTAATGTCATCTCCAATAATAATATGATAATTAGAATGTTTTTTTGAAATCATCTTAGCAAGTGTGGATTTGCCAGATCTAGAACTTCCGAATATAGCGACATTTTTCATAAATATTTTACCTTTCTTGAATTTTAATGACATTATATACTAAATATTTAAAAAATAAAATACTTTTGCTGGAATCTCAAATAGCTTTTATTATTTACCACAAAACTATTGATAAACTTAACAAACTGTGTTAAAGTAGAAATGATAAAATGGAGTATTACTAATAGAGAATTAAAGGAGTTTACAATGGAAAAAGTCAAGAAGATAAAATTAAATAATCAAGTGAAATGGATGATATTAGTAGGTGTAATATTATTTATTCTTGCAATACTTTCAATAGGACGTATTATTGATTATACCAAAGCTACATCAGCTATGGCTAAAACAGATACTTCACACAATGAAGTTCCAGAAGAAGTGATAGAACAATCTAATCTAGTAGATACTTCAAAATTATCTCCAGAAGAATTAAAAAAACTAAATGAGAAAGAACTAAAAAAGGTAGAAGAAAAGAAAAAACAAGAAGAGAAAAATAATACCAATAAGCCAACAAAACCAGCTCAAAATAAATATTATATTAAAGTAAATTATGGTGCGCAAGTAGTTACTATTTATACTTATGATAAGAATGGAAAATATACAGTACCAGTAAAAGCTTGTGTTTGTTCTACAGGAGCAGCGACTCCAACATCAGGAGTTTATAGAATGAGTTGGAAAGCTACGTGGGGAAAGTTGTTTGGTAATGTTTGGGGGCAATATTGTACTCAAATTGTAGGTGATATTTTATTTCATTCAGTACCATATAAACAAAATAGAAAAGATACTTTAGTAAGTGCCTACTATGATAGATTAGGAACAAAAGATTCTATGGGTTGCATTCGTTTAACAACAATAGATGCATTATGGATTTTTAATAATTGTCCAAGTGGAACGCAAGTTGAATTTTATTCTAGTTCTAATCCAGGACCTTTAGGAAAGCCAACTGCAAGAAAAGTATCTGGTGCGCCAGGAAAATTGAAAAATTGGGATCCGACTGATCCAGATTTAAATAATCCATGGAGAACATATAAACCAAACAAAGATGAGAATAAGAAGCCAAATACTAACACTAATGTAAATACAAACAGTAGTACAAATACTAACACAAATACAAATGTCAATACGAATACCAATACTAATACAACTACAAATAATGAAACAGGAAATGTTGGAACTAATAATGAAAATGTAAATAATACACAGACAACTGAACCAACAAATACAGAAAAACCAACCATACCAACAGAGCCTGAAAATCCATCAGAGAATTCTAATACAACAATTAATTCAGAAGTATCAAAAAAATAAAATAGTAAAAGGAGAAATTAAAACATGAAAATGGGAATTGTAGGTCTTCCAAATGTAGGGAAGAGTACACTATTTAATGCTATTACTAAAGCAGGAGCAGAATGTGCTAATTATCCATTTTGCACAATAGAGCCAAATGTAGGAGTAGTAGCAGTTCCAGATGAGAGATTAGAAAATTTAGCTCAAATTTATCAACCAGAAAAAGTAACACCAGCAGTGATTGAATTTGTAGATATTGCGGGATTGGTAAAAGGAGCAAGCCATGGCGAAGGATTAGGAAATAAATTTTTATCACATATTCGTGAAGTAGACAGCATTGTAGAAGTAGTAAGATGTTTTGAAGATACAAATATTGTCCATGTAGATGGAAGCATAGAACCAATTAGAGATATTGAAACCATTAATTTAGAATTAGTTTTTGCAGATATAGAAACCGTAGAAAAAAGAATTGATAGTGCTAAGAAAAAATTAAAGGCAGATAAAAAGGCACAAGCAGAAGTAGATGCCTTTGAGAAAATCAAACTGGCTTTAGACAATGGTAAACCAGCAAGGTCAGTAGAGTTAACAGAGGAAGAACAACCATTAGTAAAAGATGCTTTTTTATTAACTATGAAGCCAATTTTGTACATAGCGAATGTTTCAGAGGACCAATTAACAAACGCTTTTGAAGATGAAAATGTGAAAAAAGTAGTGGAATATGCAAAACAGGAGAAAGCAGAAGTAATACCACTTTGTATCAAAATAGAAGAAGAACTAGCTACTTTAGAAGGCGAAGATGAAAAAGAAATGCTAGAAGCATTAGGACTACAAGAATCAGGATTAGATAAGGTAATTAAAGCAAGTTATGATTTACTAGGATTAATGTCTTTCTTAACAGCAGGAGAGCCAGAAGTAAGAGCTTGGACAATAAAGAATGGAACAAAAGCACCACAAGCAGCAGGTAAAATTCATAGTGATATAGAAAGAGGATTTATTAGAGCAGAGATTGTTTCATATAATGATTTAATGAAAGAAGGCTCAATAGTAGCTGTAAAAGAAAAAGGTTTAATGCGTTCAGAGGGAAAAGATTATATTATGCAAGATGGAGATGTTGTATTATTCCGCTTTAATGTTTAAGTTAAAAATTTTTTTACAATTTTGTCGAAAAAAATTATAAAAAGTACTTGACTATTTTAAATGGCAAGTATACAATATGGATGAGAATAAGAAAGAAAAAATCAGTATATTTTTTAAAAAAGTGCAAATACTACTGATAGAAACTTCGAAAGAAAAAGGAGAAATGAGAATGATGAAGAATAAGAAATTAATAGTTGTATTTATGCTAGTAATTACATTTTTAGCACTAATGGTTACTTTTACAAAAGCTACTGATGATGTTGGACAATTACCAACTATTGATCAAGGAAATAACCCAAGTAATCAACCAACTAATACACCAGCACCAGTTACAAACAATAATGTTAATCCAGTAACGAATAATGGAACAAGTGGAAACACATTACCACAGACAGGTGTCGCAGGAGATACAGCTTTATTTGTATTTATTGGTGTATGTACAGTATCAGCAATATATGCATATTTTAGAATTAGAAAATATAACAATATTCATTAATGGTAAAAATAAAAAAATAGAAAGAATGTTAACAAATTAGTTGACATTCTTTTTGCTTTTTTAATATTAGTTTTCGGTTTTGGCTTGTACAATAATTCTTTTATTTTGATTGGAATTATTGCATGTAAGCAAAGTTAGTACTTTCTGATTTCCGACATCTTGAGTAGTGCAAGATAAATCGTTGGCTTCTACCTCGAATTTTATGGTGATTGTGTAAACTTTTTTTTGACCAGACAAACCATATAGTTCGATTTTATCTCCAACAATTAATTCATTTAATCTTCCAAAAAAGCGATCATCAATATAATTATGACCTGCAATGCATAAGTTTCCTGTTTCGTTAGGCATAGGGCCGTTAAAGCGACATAGAGAAATCCTAAGTAGTTCATCATTGCTTTCAGAAAGAATGGGATAATTAAGTCCAATTTTATCAATTTTGATCATACCAATTACAAAAGGATTACGAATTAAAACGTCAGCCCCAAGCTGATTAGCTTCATAATGTGAAGAATCAGAATAAAGAGTAGTAAGTTGATAGTTATCTAAAAGTTTTTGTGACATTTTTTCTTTTTGCTGATATTGATAAACTTTCCAAAGGAGAAACAATAAGAATACAACAGCAGCAGTACTAGAAACAGAAAATTGTAATTGATATTTTTTGTTTTTAACAAAGTTTTTGAATTTTTGTATTTTAGTAAGCTTAGAGATAGTAAGATTTTCTCCATAAGGAATTTCAGCAATTTCATTACTAAACTCAATATGGAATTTTTTATTTCTATGTTTAGCTTTATGAATTGAAGCTTGATTTTGTTTTAAACTTTCTTCAATAATTTGATTAGCCATTTTTTGTTTTCCTTTTCTGATAATACTTTTTATATAGTTTGTACAGAAATTTTTAGAAATATACTATGAAGTATACAAATAGAGAAAAATAATTAATAAAAAATATTGACATTTTATGACACGTATTGATAAGATATATGTAGATAAAATATGTTGATAAGAATAAAAATACTTGTAATGTATAAAACGAAAAAAGAAGTAAACACTAAAGAAAAGGAGGACATAAATTAAAATGAAAAATAAATTTATGGAAAAGCAAAATGGTATAACACTTATCGCACTAGTGGTGACTATAGTAGTATTGCTGATTTTAGCAGGAATTACAATCATGTATACTATGGGAGAAAATAGTATCTTCAAGAAAGCTCAGGAGGCAAAAGACAAGACGGAAGTAGCAAAATGGCAAGAAAGATTAGAAGTGTCCAAGGGACCAGTTATTATAGAAGGTTTAGGGACATTTGATATAGAAAAATATAAGGACTATATAGAAAAGCAAGAGATAATAGAGAATAAAAATACAGATGTAGTAGAAAATGAAGATGGAACTTACAATGTAACAACAAAACCAGGGTATATTTTTCGAATAGAATTAGTGCCATCGAAAGAAAAGCCAACAGATGCTAAAATAGAGTATGCAGGAAAAAATGGAACAACAGATAAAATATATGTGCAAAGTATCACATTAAATAAAACAGAAGAAACAATTGTAGAAGATGGAACTACAAAGCTAACAGCAACAGTAAGTCCAGATAATGCAGAAAATAAAGAGGTGGAATGGAAAAGCAGTGATGAAACAATAGCAACAGTTGACAATACAGGATTAGTAATAGGAATAAAATTAGGAGAAGTAACCATAACAGCAAAAACAAAAGACGGAAGTAATAAAACAGCAGAATGTAAAATAACAGTAGAAACAAATTGGGAGTTAATGAGTAAGATTGCTAAAGAGATAGCAAATGATAGTAGCATTACAAGCAGTTCAAATCAAGCAACAGTAACAGTGGAAGAAAAAAGTAAAACTATAAATGTGGGCGGCATTTATGATGTAAGATATAATGGAGAAAAAAGAAGAGTAAGAGTGTTAGGATTTAAACATGACGATTTAGTGGACACAACAGTCTATGGAGGAACACATACAAAGGCAGGTATTAGTTTTGAATTCTATGATTTTATAATAGGAAACACTAGCAAAAGCATGAATAACAGTGCTACTAATTCTGGAGGTTGGGCAGTAACACAAATGAGAAAAGATTTAAACGGATACAATAATAATGATGCAGTGCAAAGTGGAACAATTGGAGGTTTAGGAACAAACTTAAATAATAGAAGTTATATTAAGCAAGTAAAGAAAAATTATATTGCAATATACAATGACGCAAATAGTGTGACGACATGTAATGATTATTTATGGATATTAAGCTGTAGTGAAGTATGGAGTAAAGGAAGAAGTGACCTCAGCAGTACAAAATATGGTACAGCAATAGGAAAAGAAGGAAATCAGTATAAATGGTATAAAGATAATGAGAACGGAATAGATCCAAGTGCATCAAACAGCAATTTTATCAATAAATCACCACTTTCAGGTAATACGAACTGGTGGTGGCTTCGTTCACCTATTTACGACGGAAATGTTTATTTTTGTGGAGTTAATTCCAATGGTAGTAGCACTGCTGGCAGTGCGAGTGGTACCGGTGGCGTTGCACCTGGTTTCTGCATCTAGCTCAAACTTGGAACTATAAAAAATTTTGTGGAATTTGAAAATATATTGGAAAAGAACTTCCTTATGATAAAATATAGAATATCATAAGGAAGTTTTATTAATTTTTTTCAAAAAAGAGGTGTCAAAACTAATAATGTATGATAGAATAAGGAAAAATGAAAAAGGAGTGTGTGCGAATTGCCAGAATTAAAGTATAAAAGAGTTCTACTAAAATTAAGTGGAGAAGCACTAGCAGGAGAAACAAAACATGGAATCAATGAAGAAACAATAGGAGAAATTTGTGACCAAATTAAAAAGTTAGTAGAAATGGGAGCAGAAATAGCAATTGTAGTTGGTGGAGGAAACTTCTGGAGAGGTAGAAATGGGAAAGAAATGGAAAGAACTACATCAGACTATATGGGAATGCTTGCAACTTCTATGAATGGCTTAGCATTGCAAGATGCTTTAGAGGCTAGAGGAGTTTATTCAAGATTACAAACAGCTATTGAAATGAGGGAAATAGCAGAACCATTTATCCAAAGAAAGGCAATTAAACATTTACAAAAAGGAAGAGTTGTGATATTTGCTTGTGGAACAGGACATCCATACTTCACAACAGATACAACGGCAGCATTAAGAGCAGTGGAAGTTGGAGCAGAAGCTATATTGGTTGGTAAAACTATTGATGCAGTTTATTCTGATGACCCAAAGATTAATCCAAATGCAGAGAGATATGACCATATTACTTATTTAGATATTTTATCAAAAGATTTAAAGGTAATGGATTCTACAGCAACAGCACTATGTAGAGATAATAAAATACCTCTTATTGTATTTGGTATTGCAGAGCCAGAAAATATGGTAAAAATAATTCAAGGCGAAAAAATAGGAACTTTAGTAGATTAGAAAGGAAAAATAAAGATTATGAATAATGTATTTGAAGAAAAAATGAATAAAACAATTAGTGTATTTCAAGAAAATTTAGCAGAGGTAAGAGCAGGACGTGCAAACCCAGCAATTTTAAACAAGATTTCAGTAGACTATTATGGAGTACCAACTCCAATTAATCAAGTAGCAGGTATTTCAGTACCAGAAGCTAGAATGATATTAATTCAACCATGGGATATCAATTTATTAAAAGAAATCGAAAAGGAAATTTTAAAATCTGATATAGGAATTAATCCAAATAATGATGGAAAAGTCATAAGATTAAACTTTCCTGAATTAAATGAAGAGAGAAGAAAAGAATTGGTAAAAGATATTAGAAAAACAGCAGAAGAGGCAAAAGTAGCAATCCGTTCTATTAGAAGGGATGCTATTGATGAAGCAAAAGAAATGCAAAAGAAATCAGAAATTACAGAAGATGATTTAAAAAATGAAGAAGACCAAATTCAAAAATTAACAGACAAAAAGATAGAAGAAATAGATAGCCTTTTAGCGGCAAAAGAAAAGGAGATAATGACGATATAATGGGAGAAAAGATGTTACCAAAGCATATTGCTATTATAATGGATGGAAACCGTAGATGGGCAAAAGAAAGAAATATAGAAACAAGACTTGGTCATAAAGAAGGAGCAGAGACCTTAAAGAAAATAGCAAAATATGCGAATAAAATTGGAATTCAATATCTAACAGTATATGCATTTTCAACAGAAAATTGGAAAAGAACGAAAGAAGAAGTAGGCGCTTTAATGGGCTTACTTCAAATGTATGTTAACGATTTTCTAAATGATAAAGAGTTGGAAAACATTAAAATTAATGTACTAGGAGATGTTT